>PTKD01000069.1 GCA_002938115.1 Alphaproteobacteria bacterium MarineAlpha9_Bin7
GTGAGCCATCCGATGTACACTGAATATCTACCTCGCAGGCGCCACTTTTTATTTAACATCACAGTGGAGGAACAAGAATGCTTTTTGTATTCTTCTCAAATTACGACTGAAATCCAAGTAAGATAGTGGAGTTTATTTATGAAAATTATTGTCTTTCTAGTGAGTAATTGGTCTAGTTTGTGAATGTGCGCCTGGGCGAATAAATTAGCTATATAGCTGGCGAATGAGGGATGGGATGGAGCATTCGAAACAAGTCAAGATTTTATCTGAGCTAATACGCCAACTCGATGAAAAAGTGAACGTAGATGCTGGTGTAATTCTTCAAAATCCCACCTCGGCATATACCTGCTCGGATTTAGCAAATAAAGAATGGGGGGAATTTTTCCAAAATCACCCCCAACTCGTCGGGCTTTCAAAAGATCTCCCTGAACCGGGTTATTTTTTGACTATAGATGACTTTGGAATTCCGATACTTGCTACACGAGATTCGGAGGGGCGTTTCAGGGCTTTCCTGAATGCATGCAGACACCGTGGCGTTCGTGTGGAAACTGAGCTCCGGGGAAAACGATCTAGATTTGCGTGCCCTTTTCACAAATGGACGTACGACAATTGTGGATCCTTAATTGCTATTCCACAGGAAGATCATTTCGGGCTTATCGATAAATCGTGTCGTGGTCTAGTCGAACTACCAACGTGCGAAAAATATGGATTGCTGTGGGTTCACCCAAAGCCAGGGTCAGATCTCGATGTTGAAATGTTGCTTGGAGACCTCGCCTCTGAACTGGAAAATTGGAAATTCGAACGGATGAACTATGTTGGTGAAACTACCATTGACATGCGGTTGAACTGGAAACTGGCGAATGACACGTTTGGCGAGACATATCACTTTCATAAATTGCATAAAGATACGGTAGGGAAAATATTTTATGGCGACGCCTTATCGTATGAATCATTTCAAAGAAATCACCGCTTTGTGTTTCCGAATCGGGGTATTGACCGTGTTCGTGAACAGCCACGAGACGAGTGGCGAGTAACACACGGTGCAGTAGTGATTTATTACCTATTTCCAAATGTTCACGTCGCTCTAGGGCGCGGTAATATAAATTTATTTCGAATTTACCCACATCCCAAAAATCCTGGTCGTTCAATTACACAGATAAGCCACTACTTTAGTGACAAGTTGCTGGAAGCGAAAAATCAAGAAGGCGATGATGTACCAAAACTGAGTCCTGAAAATGTCTACGACATGGATGCTCGCTATGGTGCTTTGCCCACTGTAGAAGCTCAGAATGAGGTGATCGTGAGCACAATATCCCAACAGGATTATGCAATGGGGGAGAGCACTCAAAGCGCTATTGAAAATGGTTTGTTGGATCATGTGATATTTGGGAGGAATGAGCCTGCCTTGCATCATTTTCATAATACATTCAGGGCTGCATTGGATATGCCGCGACTTCAGGAATATGTCGGTTAATTATCTACTAACATGATATGAGCACAGAGATTCATGAATTTCGAATTTTCTCAGTAGTTGTTTTGAGTTGCTTATCAGCTTATTTGCGGCCTGGTTTGACAAAAATTCACCGTACCAGTCGGCGCGCCCAATCAGAAATGTAGTCAATACTGAGGATGACGATAAGAAGCACCAGAATTAATCCTGCCGCACGGTCATACTGAAACAGGCGAAAAGCAACGGTTAGTTCCATGCCGATGCCGCCTGCACCAACCAGTCCAAGTATGGCTGCGACCCGAACATTTCTGTCAATTAGAAAGATGGTATACCCAACTGCCTCTTGTAACGCAGACGGCCAACCTGCCCACATGACAATTTGGGCAAAGTTTGCCCCTACGGAACGCATCGCCTCGTAGGTGCCGACATCAACACGTTCCAATATTTCTGCCAATACTTTTCCAAGAAAACCAGCGCTGTGCAATCCAATGGCGAGAACCCCAGGAAGTGGTCCCAGGCCAAGTGCCGCAACGAAAATGGATGCAAACAACAGATCAGGCAAAGCACGTAGTGCGTTTAGTGCTTCTCGTGCGGTACGGTACAAAATAGGATTCGGTGACAAGTTACGAGCGGCTAAAGGTGCAAGTATTACTGCTATTATAACGGCCAGCGCAGTACCCCAGACAGCCATTGCTAGGGTTTCGGCCATCAGCGATGCAACACGTGGAAAGTTTGACAACTCGGGTGTACCAAAACGCCCGATATACTCACTTATGTCTCCTAGACCCCACAATAAGGCCTGGATATCGATGTTGAGATGATGGGAAATGCCCAGGACCGTGGCGGTTCCCAAAAATATATATAGAGGCCACAGAACGAAGGGGCGAGGGGGAGGGACCGGGCGCCCTGTTGCTTGTGTTCTGGCCATCAGATAATTCGCCGGCGTAGTGCATCAGAGAGACGATCCAGAATCGTTACTACCAGCCAAATGGCTAGTATGATTAGCACCAATCGATCAAACTGAAATAATCTCATGGCCATAGTCATGTCGTAACCAATTCCTCCGGCACCGACGAGGCCAAGTACCGTAGCTGCACGTACATTATGTTCGAACACCACAAAGAGTACCGATACAAAATCTGGCCACGCATGCGGAAGTAACGCGAACGCGCGCACCTGCATCGGTCTTGCGCCATGCGCGATCACGCCTTCAAGTACGGAATTCGGTACCGCTTCAAGACTTTCTGCAAGAAATTTTCCTAAAAAACCCACCGTCACTAATGCGATAGCGGCGACTCCAGGAAGTGCTCCTAGTCCAACTGCCGCAACGAAGACGAGTGCCCACATCATTTCAGGAAAGGCGCGAACGGAAGATAAACACGCTCGTACCATGTGCGATATAAAGGGATGTGGACTGGCATTTCGTGCGCCAAGAAATCCCAGCGGTAAACTAATGACCGCGGCAACTAAGGTTCCAAGCAAGGCCATCTCTACAGTCTCCGCTAACTTAACCGCAAGATGCCCAAGCCACTCCCAATCCGGAGACGTAAAAAAATTTCCTAAAAACCATACTAGTCGCGCAGGCGCGTGAATTAACGTGCTGAAATTGATGTCAAGCAAGGGATATGAGAGGGTAAGTACGAAAATTACAGCTGTTCCGATCAACACCATGGCGCGTGGTGGAAGGCCGTTAGATGTCGGCCAACGTCTAAACGATACTATCTTCATGCTTAGATACGAACTTTTCGTCGTTGGGTGGACGCCCATAAATTGCTTGAAGCGCAACGTCATCAAGAGCACTGGGCGGTCCATCGAATACAATTTTTCCTTCCCTGAGTCCCACGATTCGTTCAGCGTATTTTCGTGCAAACTCAACCTGGTGCAGGCTCACAAGTAGTGTCAAAGAGCCCTCTAGTTGAATTTCACGAAGTAAGGTCATGATTTCCTCACCTGTTGTCGGATCTAGGCTTGCCACTGGTTCGTCTGCAAGTAGAACTTTAGGTTCTTGCGCTAATGCGCGTGCAATTCCAATTCGCTGCTGCTCACCACCGGACAATTTGTCGGCACGTTCCCATGCACGGGATAGTAAACCAACTCTGTCCAAGGCAGCATTTGCAATGGTCATATCATCTTGCCGCATCAAATATAGTAAACTTCCCAAAGTGGATCGTTTTCCGAGACGGCCACATAACACATTCGACATTACGTTGAGTCGCTCAACTAGATTAAAACGCTGAAAAATCATAGCTACGTTTCGACGAATTGTTTGTAAAGATTGGCGTGTAACCAATTTAGATTCTACTTTTACTTCCCCGGTACTCGGTTTTTCGAGTCCATTGACACAACGTAATAGTGTAGATTTTCCAGCCCCACTTGGTCCTAAAATTACTACAAAACTTCCTGAAGCTATATCAAGGTTGATATCCCTTAGAGCTACAAAACCATTCTCAAATTTTTTGGAAACGCCAAAAATTGAAATTGCTGTTAATTCAGAGTTATTGGGGGATTTCTTCATCACTAAGGTCAAGTTCTATCACCATCTCCCGGATCACGTCATAATCGCTGGGTGTAGCCACTTCGAAGTGATCAATTCGGGTTAATCCCGACACGTTCGTATGGTTGTGTGCATCGAGAAACGCCTCGAGGATTATCTGTTTCCTATCGGTGTTGAGGTCATCTCGCCATGCCAGTGGGGCACCCGGAAGTGGATCAGATGTCATAATGATGCGGTTCGTTTCAACAGTAATTAGTCCTTTCCTAACCATACGTTCGTATATCATGTCGGCACCTGCTGCTGCATCCACCGTATTATTTTTGACGGCGAGTTGAGCGGCGTCGTGACTGCCGGCCCAAATAAGTCGGCCAAAAAATTCTTCTGGCATCAAACCAGTCTTGCGTTTCACCATGTAGCGGGGAACCAAACCGCCACTGGTGGATGCCGGATCCACAAAGGCAACAGTGGCTCCACGTAAATCTTCTAAAACGTTGGCGTTTGAATTCTCAGGCACAGTGATAATGCTGTGATATCTGGCGCTACCACCGGGTCGGACTCCTATAACAAATGCCTCAGCATTGGCTTCCCTTTCAGCTAAATAGTAAGACATCGGACCAAACCAAGCGATATCGAGGCGGTTTTTTCTCATTGCCTCAATGATACCTGTATAGTCAGTGGCCGTGTATACCGTGACTGACTCTTCCAAGCGTTCTTCCAAATAGATACGCATTGGTTCGAACGCGGCCACCATCTCCTCATTGTTTTCGGCTGGGATTAGGCCAATGGTTAATCCGTCAGAATATGCATGGCTAGGAAAACACACCGCCAAAATCGCACAGCCAATTAGTACTTCGCAAACTCTAGATGCTCTGGTCGGAAGTCTCATTCGTTTTTCCTGTTACCGAGTAGTGCCGCAATTTTTGGAATGCACTTGTGGAACTGGAGATGCAGACAGGGTAGACCATTTTCTAGGCTACCCTCTCTCCGTTACGCCAAACTCCAGCAACTACTGGCAGATCACCCAGGATCTGGACGCGGACTAAATCCGCAAGATATCCTACCGCTATCTCTCCCCGGTCCGTAAAACCAACCGTGCGCGCAGGTACTGCTGAAGCGCATGCGACGGCTTGTGGCAACGAAAACCCTATTTCTGGTTTTGATAGCCTGAATACTCCATGCAAAAGACTTAAAGGCACATAGTCGGAAGAAAGAGTTGTGACTAATCCATCGGCTGCCATCTCGGCTGCAGCGACGTTACCCGAATGTGAGCCACCACACACCAGGTTTGGTGCCCCAACCACAACCTCTAAATCTAGCTCCCGAGCGACCCTCGCAGCCACGACGGTAGTGGGGAATTCGGCGATTGTCGCACCCAGGCCCATGGCTTCCTCTATATGTTCGGGAGACGCATCATCATGAGAGGCGAGGGGAATTCCGTGGGTCTGGCAGTGGGCGGAGATAAAAGCTCGATTCGGCACAGAGTAATGGTTCCCTTCGACCGTTTGACGTTGAATGAATTCATCGATTTCAGAAAGGCTCTTTCCCCATTTATGAGCATAATAGGATTTATACTGCTCAGGATCGAGAAATTGCCGTTGGCCAGGTGTATGGTCCATCATCGATATAAGGCGCACTATCTTTCTTTTTGCCAGTGGCCTGAACATATCGGGTAAGCAATTGCAACTTACTTCACAACGTAGATGAAGGTAGTGATCTGCACGCAACAAATTTGTCCGATAAGCATTATCTATACCGTTTGCTATCTCCTCTAGATCTTGTAGACGGGCGCTATCATCGCGGACATCTCCAACCGCAAGAGCATCAAATACCGAAGTTATACCAGCACCAATTATTTGAGAATCATGAGCAAGAAGTGCCGCTGTCGTTGGCCAACGCACCCCGGGTCTTGGATAAATATGTTTCTCAAGATTGTCCGTGTGTAGCTCGATAAGCCCAGGCAGTAAGTAATCCCCCTCCAAATCAATTGTATTTTTGATTTGTGTAGATGTGTTGTTGATATCGGTAATTATCGTATCACGTACAACAACATCACCATTTGTCACTCGATCTCCAAGAATGATTTGGCCATTTGTAAATATAGTTTCCTTTGCCATTAATTAAACCTTATGAAGACGCGTGATTTGACTCGTTTTGAGTGGGGCCGGATTAATAAGTTCTCACCATCCCATGATAGTTTTTTACGGTAATTTTAGATACTTATTATGATCTTTGGGCCCCGCTAGGCACGTTGTCGGAGGTGGCTTGTGGCAGGGATATCCTTTCTAGAAACTGAAACTCTTTGAGGCATATTAGGAGGCCCGTGAATTAACAATGCTCGCTTTCCCGCATTTTATCCTGATTTTTCTACGTTTCTTTGGGATACTGACTAAACCGGAAATAACCGCATCAAACGAGAATTATAGGATGCCTGAATGGTTGACTATTGGAGGGACATACCGGATCCGACATGAACTCCAAGAGGGCTGGTTTCGTGAAGGTCGGACTGGCGACGATCAAGCTCTAGTGGAACGTTTGTTCCTCAACGCCCGTGGTGAGCTTGGATCGTTTTATCTTGGTGGTGAGCTTGAGGATGCACGAGCTAATCTCGATAACAGGGGCACGCCAGTGGGCACAGATGATGTGCAGGAGCATATTTATTTAAGGGTGCATTATTCCAAGACGCACCAAACTCTCCTGGGACCACCGATATTATGTATGTCTATCTCCAGACAACTTTGAATTTTTAAAAAATAAAGATATGAATTTTAATAAGTCGGTGGTCGTACGCGAGATGCGTCAACATTATTTAAGTGACGGATCATCATCTCCCGGTACCAAGATCTCCTGACAAACTTCATCAATGAGATGTTCGCGACGAACATCTATTAAATGTACTCGCCTCTCGCTAGCTCTTAGTGGGGCACCGATGCCTACGGTCATAGCTAAGACTAGAGATCGATCGCTCATATCGAGCCAGAAGCTCCGTCGAACCAGCCTCCCTTTTTCATCTCTGGCAAAAGGGTTGTCAGGCTCGCTTCCAAGGTCAGGTTGATAAAATTCGGTCATATCCCATCGTATTGGTACATTACTATGATGTGTCTTAGTTCATAAGAGACAGTGGCAACAGAAAATATAGCGAGTTAGTTTAGGGTAAGATCTTAACGCATACATCTACTCTTAGGGAAATTTGTGTTGTGAGTTGTATAACTAACTCACGAGTAAAATCATAATTTATAAATATTTTATTGGATAATCTAACTGTACTACTAAGTAGAACGTCAACGAAAGCATTTAAAGTAGGTTGGAGTATGAAATCGTCCTCACAACATCGAACTTTCTGACCGTAAAGAAGTTTCAGGGAGAACTATGAAAGCGATTATTTCAGGTGCAGGTATTGGAGGCCTAACAGCGGCGTTATGTTTGCATAACATTGGTTATGATGTTGAAGTTTACGAGGTTGTCTCTGATCTAAAGCCACTCGGTGTTGGTATCAACTTATTGCCCCACGGTGCTGCAGTGTTATACAACCTTGGGCTTGGAAAGAAACTCGATGAATCTGGGGTCCGCACGCAAGCAATTGAATATAGAACTAAATTCGGACATGTCATCACATCTGATCCACGCGGTGTGGATGCAGGATTTGAATTTCCTCAATACTCCATTCATCGTGGTATGCTTCAATTTATTTTATTGGATGCGGCAAGGGTCAGGTTAGGTCCCGACGCGATTAAGACCGGGGCTGGTATTAGCTCTTTTTCTCAAAATGATATGGGAGTGACAGCTCATTTGGCGAGAGGGGAAACTAATTCGAGATTTAGCTCCGTCGACGGGGATATCCTAATTGGTGCCGACGGATTCCATTCGGTCCTCCGTAAGACATTGCATCCCAATGAAGGCCCGACACGTTATGAAGGCATGATGATGTGGCGTGGCGTGAACGAGCACCAAATTTTTGGTGATGCTCGGACGATGTTTATCGCTGGGAATCATGACGTTAAGTTGGTTTGTTATCCGATTTCGGCAAAGGACGAAGCGAAAGGAACGGCTCAAATAAATTGGGTGGCAGAATTTCGAGAAGGCAAGCCACGGCGGGCGATCACAGCGGACTGGAACCAACGTGGGAACTTGGACTTTGTTAAGCATTTCCAATGTTTCGAAATGAAGGATATTGATATTATTCGCTTGTTAAAGGGCACTAAGGAAATTTTTGAATATCCTATGGTTGATCGGAACCCACTCCCATGGTGGAGTAAAGGCCGCGTTACCTTATTGGGTGACGCAGCTCATCCGATGTATCCGGTGGGGGCAAATGGGGCTTCACAGGCCATCCTGGATGGGGCGGCGCTGGCAGAAGCATTGGTGGTGGGCTCACCTGAACAAGGATTAATTGCGTATGAAAAAGAGAGGCTCGGGAAAACTACCGATGTAGTGCTTGCCAACCGTGAATGGGGACCGGAAAAGGTTCTGGACTTGGCGGATGAAAAGATAAAAGGGCCAAATGACCGGATTGAAGATCACATCAGTAGGGATGAAATTGAAGCGGTTGCAAGGAACTACAGAAAGGTTGCGGGTTTTCAAAAAAAAAGCGAATCTGGTACAAGGCTATAACAACAAATATGGAGCACGATTGCTTGCTAAAATTTGTTTTTGCCAAATACGTGTTGCACCGATCCGATCAGGACCATTGTATCCACATACGTTGATATTGTTTGTCGAATAGTTGGTTGGCGGAGGGGGGGGGATTCGAACCCCCGATACCTGTGAAGGTATGCTGGTTTTCAAGACCAGTGCATTCAACCACTCTGCCACCCCTCCAACGCTTAGGTTTAGCAGCCATAACAAGTCCAAACGAATGACGGATAAGATAGATTGTACCTAACTCGACTTTTGGCCTCATGCAACGGAAGATAAACGTGTGCAAGCAGACGTTATGTTTTATGCAATTGCATAGTGGCCAAAATTTGGCCGAGCATCTTCGATTTAAAAACACTTATATTTGCTATTTATATCAATATATTAAAGTTAAATAATTAGAGTTTTAATTAACTATAACCCAAAG
>PTKD01000007.1 GCA_002938115.1 Alphaproteobacteria bacterium MarineAlpha9_Bin7
CATGGCGAATCTGACTATGGGCGCGGTTTGTCGGCTGTAGTGCTTAGGTAGTGTTGTGCCCCATATTGTTATTTTCTCGCTTTTGTGCGTACTCGGCCTCATCGTGAGTTGCGTGCTGTTGGCATGAGCGTATCAATTAGGGTATTAGCCTTTACTGTTTTTGCCACGATCTTGTTGGGTGCGTGTCAACCTCTGCCTAGACCTTTTCAACCACTGATAAAAACATCTGCTAGCGTGCCGCCTGCGCTCGATGGAAAGCTTGGTTTATTCCTTGCGGGTATAGATAACGCGTCGCCTGTGTTTGAGGCAGATTTTGTGGAGACATTGGGTGATGAATTGACCGCCCTCGGTGTTGTGGCAAGTTCTGCTGTTGCCAATCAAGGAAGTTATCTTTTGGTCGGGTTGCTCTCTACACCCCAACCCAAATCAATTCGCTTATCCTGGCGAATTATTGCCGCTGACGGAACTGTGGTCGGATTGTTTGAGCAAGTTGGTGCAACAGATGAGGCAGCATCCGAAAAGCTTGTGCGAGATGCCGCACGACGCATTTCATCGCTGATGAAGGCTGGAGATCCAACCAAACCGGCTCACGTTCTAGCGACTTTACCCGCAGTAGTACTTTTCCCGGTGGATGGGGCTCCAGGAGATGGTCGAGTTTCATTGACATCGGCCATGCAAGTGGCCCTCGCGCGACGGTCCATTCGGGTGAGCGATAACTGGGAGGATGATAGCTTACTGTTGCTTGGTAGCGTCAGGACAAGCGTTCGTGCTGAGGGGCAATTAGTACGTATCCATTGGTCCGTTATAAATAACGAGGGTCACGAGATTGGCTCTGTAACTCAAAGCAACGTTGTCCCATTTGGCACGTTGGACGGATCGTGGGGGGAAATTGCAGATGTCGTTGCAGATGGCGGCGCAGATGGCGTGATGGCTTTGCTGCGTGAAGCTCGTAATTTGAACGTTCCGACAACACTTGATTGAATTGGCCTCCTCGGACCAACGAGCTCTATTGTTTGAATTTGTCAACAATCGTACTGAGGTAGTGCAAAGTTTTTCGGCGTCCTGCTTTAAAGTCGCCGGAGGCCCACCACTCTTCAACTTCGTTGAGTGCCTTGCCTACCAATGGTCCTGCTGGGATACCAAGCGCAATTATGTCTTCGCCAGCTACTGGAAGCGTTGGCCGATGCCAGTGATTTGCGTGATCTAACAAGCTTTGCCAATTCGGATCGCGTTCTCCGGATTCACACGCCCACGAGAGAAAGACAGTATCTAGGAAATGTTCGCACCCAAGACGATATAATACAGTTTGTGCTTCTGCGCGGCTCATAGTACGTGTAATCTTGAACGGAGACACAAACATCGCCTCAAGTCGACGACGTGACTTATTAGAAAATTTTAGTCGACTAGCGACTGTGGCCCGCTGTTTACGGTTAGATGTTAGGCTCGCCAATCGGCGCAGTGGATCCACGAGTCCTGTCTGGTTCTCAATGGATACGAGATTGTCCGTCCTGCCAATGGCTCCTGTATTTGGGGAAAACTGAAGCGCAGAGGAAAGAACTCCGGATTCATCGGCATATTTAATTGCTGGCATTGGGTCGGGTACGGCCAACCATTTGAGTAATTCGGAGGCGATTCGTTCACCTGAGAGTGAGTTCAATTTGTTAGTGGCTGCACCGCAGGCGGCAAAAGCTTTGGGGTCGGGCGGACCTTTACCAAAATGGGCGTAGAAACGAAAAAACCGAAGAATGCGAAGCGTATCCTCCTGAATTCTCCTCTCGGCATTTCCCACGAACCTTACGACGCCAGACTTTAAATCATTTGCACCTTTAAGTGGGTCATATAACGTCCCGTTTATGTCACAATACATAGCATTGATGGTAAAATCCCGACGGCTTGCGTCGACCGACCAATCCTCGGTGAATTGTACTGTTGCGTGACGCCCATCAGTATCAACATCCCGGCGCAACGTAGTGATTTCGAATGTCTCGTCGGCAACGATTGCGGTGACGGTGCCGTGTTTTACGCCTGTAGGGATTGCCTTCAATCCGGCCGTTTCCAACAGCATGATCACCCGGTTTGGTGCTATCGATGTAGCGATGTCTATATTATCCCCGCCTGGCTGTCCAAGCAGTGCATCACGGACGCAGCCGCCGACAAACCTGGCCTCCCCGCCCTTTTTGATTAGGGCGTTCATTACCGCCTGTGTAGCCGGCCTGCGCATCCACTCTTGAATGGGTATTTTAGTCGTGAATGTCGTCGGAAGTGTCACCGTTCAACGCGTCCCGGGACTATTTCACCGTCCTCAACATGTGGTGGCACGTAGGTTCCACCTGGCTTTTCTCCACTCCATAGACCAAGTATGACCATGGCTAATATCATTACAGCAAGACCTGACAATAGCATAATCGACCAAGGCGCATCGCGGGCTTTAGGATTTGCCGCACCTAGCGCCTTCGCTCGCTTGCGGGCATAAATCAACCACCCCACGTAGATTGCTATGGGTAGCAGTAGTGGCAGGATTTTTGTAAAAAATAGTTTCATAGTTCAGTTCATCATCAGTTCGCGTAAATTGACTAGCATACGCGCCGTGGCACCCCAAATATAGTGATCGCCATAATCGAGAACGTAAAATTCTCGATGTTGGCCAGAATCTGTGACTACATGGTCCCGTCGGTAGTTTTCAGCATCGAGGACCAGACTGAATGGTATCTCAAAGGCGTCTGCCACTTCAAAAGTGTCCAATCGTAGATTTAAGGGTGGCGTGATGAGTCCCACCACCGGAACAACACGAAAACCAGTACCTGTCAGGCATACATCTAGGTTCCCAAGGATTTGTACCTGGTTGGGATTTAAGCCGATTGCTTCCTCTGATTCCCGTAACGCTGTGGCAGTTGAATCATCGTCAGTTTCTTCGCTTCGGCCGCCCGGAAAACTGATTTGCCCCGGATGGTCCTTTAGAAACGCGCCACGTTGCGTGAGCAGCACAGTCAAGCCATCTGCATGATCGACGATCGGAACGAGTACCGCGGCTTGAGCCAAGTCTTCCACCGGTTTTTGGAAATAGGTTTTAGATTCCATCGATAAAGCAGCGCTAATCTCGATCTTACTCCGACGGTTGGCAAAGTTTTTAACCAGACGAGTTCGCATCATGTTGGTTTTTCTCCTCTACGAAACGGCCAAGCGAAAAGCGGATTTGCTTGCTTTGCAGGAAAAGCTCTCCGGCCGCCGTATCCTCTTCAGCCCACAATACTAAATCGTAAAACACGGATCGTGCGATTAAAGCTTCTAGTCCGGGGCGGATGATTACATATGGTGCCGGTTGGCCCGTATCTGGATCCACAGCTACGTGGATTGGATGTTCCGGCCCTGCTTCGACGACTTCATCAAGATTGGTTCGGAAATGGATGATTTGGTTCACTCCGCATCCAACCTGTGTTGCGGACACCGCTATAAACGGCGCGTCCTCCACAGACACTTCCACTCGCTCAACAGGTGTTTCTAGCCAAAAGCGACCGTCACTTCCACATTTAAGTACCGTGGAAAAGAGTTTTACTAGTGATTTGCGGAGGATTGGCGAACCATGATAGAACCACGTGCCGTCGCGTGCTATTCGAAAGTCTGGTTCAGCGTTACTGCTATTACCTTCCTGCTCGCGCGCAGTATTCGCGATTTCCTTAGGTGTATCGTATGGGCGGCCGTTGGAGATCGATTTCATGTCCGTACACTAAACAAAACGGCGGGTTGGAAACAGAATGTCAGATGCGCTGTCTACCATTAAGCAACCGCAAGATGAAGTAGTCCAGGATGTTGATGCGCTAGTCGAAAGGATGGGCAAGGTTCGGAGTCACATAGGGACTTTGATTTTTGGCCAACAGGTTGTGCTTGATCAGGCCCTGATTACTTTGTTATCGGGTGGGCACGTTTTGCTCGTGGGTGTCCCGGGCTTGGCAAAGACGCGGTTGACGGAAATTCTTGGAACAGTGCTCGGTTTGTCAGAGCGTCGCGTCCAGTTCACACCGGATTTAATGCCTGCTGATATTCTCGGTTCTGAAGTGCTGGAGGAATCGGAAACTGGTCGGCGCAGCTTCCGCTTTATCGAGGGTCCGGTATTTTGCCAACTTCTCATGGCAGATGAGATTAACCGTGCTAGCCCACGCACTCAATCGGCATTGCTTCAGGCCATGCAGGAGCGCCAGGTCTCGGTCGCGGGACGTAACCGCGTGTTACCTCATCCTTTTCATGTTATCGCAACCCAGAACCCAATTGAACAAGAAGGTATCTACCCCCTACCCGAGGCGCAGCTAGACCGGTTCTTGATGCAAATAAATATTGATTATCCGGAGCTTGATGATGAATGGAAAATGCTCATCGAGACGACAGGATCGACTGAGAAAATTGCTACGGCGGTCTTGACAGCAGAGGAGTTGTTGGCTGCCCAGCAATTAGTGCGGAATGTGCCAGTCGGCGAAAGTGTGGTGGAGGCTATACTAGAACTTGTCCGATCGGGGCGCCCTCAAACCAGCAATATCGCGCTGGTAACTGAAAATGTGTCTTGGGGCCCAGGGCCCAGGGCCGGACAGGCGTTGATGTTGGCCACCCGTGCGCGAGCGCTTCTTGATGGTCGTATTTCGCCATCGATTGACGATGTCGTGGCATTGGCGCCAGCCGTGCTACGCCATCGGATGAATATTAGCTTTGCTGCGCGTGCTGAAGGTCTCACGCTGGATCAGGTGATTGCAAAAATGTGCGCGCCTTTTGCATAGAGTGTTGGCTTGTGCTCCACGGTGATAGAGAACGGGCGAGGTTTTAGGTAATGGCGCAGTCCGCGCATGATCTTCAGCGACGTGCCGAGGCTATCGCGGTCCCTTTGCCCCCATTGCTTATAGCTGCCCAACGTATCGCTGCGTCGGTGCTTCAAGGTGTTCACGGTCGACGTCAGCCCGGCTCAGGTGAGACGTTTTGGCAGTTCCGTGGTTATCAGCCAACTGACTCGGTGTCACTGATCGACTGGCGCCAGTCAGCTAAATCACAACGGGTTTATGTCCGTGAACAGGAATGGGAAGCGTCTCAAAGCGTGTGGTTGTGGTGCGATCAATCCCCATCAATGAATTATCAATCGGACGAGGTGCCAGAGCCTAAAGTAGTCCGTGCCAAACTTTTGCTGTTGGCGCTCGCCACATTGTTGCTTCGTGCGGGTGAACAGGTCGGCTTGCTTGAACACGGCGGCAAACCGATGCGTGGCGTAAGCGCACTTCCTCGTTTGGCAGAGGCCATAACGGGACAAAATGAGACCGCTAATTCAAGTACCCCACCACGGATTAGCTTATCTCGTTACGCACAAGTGGTGTTGATAAGTGATTTTCTGGTATCCCCGGATGAACTTCAAAGTGTTATCCAGTGGTTTGCTGGGCAAGGGCTGGTTGGTCATTTGATCCAAACTTTTGATCCGGCAGAGGAGACGCTGCCTTTTGTGGGACGGGCCCGCTTTACTGGTCTGGAGGGCGAAGGAGAGACAGTAATAGGACGTGTCGAAACTATACGGGCTGATTATTCGAAGCAGTTGGCGGCGCATCGCGAGAATTTATCGGATATTGCACGTCGGATGGGTTGGACTTTCTTAACTCATAGAACCGACCATTCACCTGCAACGGCGTTGTTGTCGATTTATTTGATGCTCTCCGGCAGCTTGGGTCGGTTAATCTGAGAGGTTTGCGCGTTTAATGACCTTAGGTTTTACCGCGTTGGGTTTTGCTGTGCCTTGGGCCTTGGGCGCGTTCGTTGTCCTGCCGGCCGTATGGTGGCTACTCAAAGTTAATCCTCCAGCGCCTCGTATGATTCAGTTCCCAGCCGTTCGGTTTTTGTTGGGTTTGCGTGGTGAGGAACAAACGCCGGCAAAGACGCCACTGTGGCTGTTGTTGCTGCGTTTGGTAATAGCGACCCTTTTAATTTTATCGGTGGCGGGGCCCTTGTTAAACCCGTCACCCAGACTTGCGGGACAGGGGCCGCTATTGGTTATAATTGATGATGGTTGGGCGTCAGCGATAGGTTGGAAGAACCGGATTCAAACCTTAATAACTTTGATAGAACAAGCGGATAGAGATGATCGCAATATTATAATTGCTCGGGCTGCCCCTGATTCGAGTATGGACGGAGATACATCTATAGAAATCACGGATCCGTTAACGGCCAAGGCCGCTAGAGAATTCGCTCAGGCGCTCATGCCGCAACCTTGGCCGTTGGACCGAGACGCATTGTTGGCGAGACTGAGCCTTGATGAGTTTCAGGAGTCGATTGGAGAAACAGCCTTAGTTGCATGGTTGAGTGACGGTTTGCATGCGGGTTCCCCCACCCAGACTTTAGAGTTTGCCGAGGGTTTACAGCGATTTGGTCCGGTCAGAATATATGTGGAAGCCGTAAGTCACCGTGCAATGATTTTGTCGACGCCAAGGAACACCGGTCTTGGTCTTGTCGCGCGCGTGCTTAGACCGGGGGTGGGGGCTGCACCGACGGTATGGGTCCGCGCAACAGCAGAAGATGGCAGGTTAATTGATAGGGTACCCATTAGATTCGATCCGGACGAAAAATTGGGTGAACAGTCCTTCAATTTACCTGCCAATTTGCGGAACAAAGTTTCCCGCATTGATCTTGAGGGGATACCGGGAGCGGGATCGGTGGTGCTGTTGGATGAGCGCTGGCGAAGGAGAACCGTTGGCTTAATCTCGGGTGGTGGATTTGAAAGTCACCAACCACTCCTGTCTGACCTATATTATCTTGAGCGTGCGCTTAGCCCCTATAACGAGGTTCGTTATGGTGACATCGGTTCACTGATACACGATGATTTGTCGATATTGATGCTTGCGGATATTGGGCGCCTGCCCGAACGCGAGCAAAAAACGCTTGAAACGTGGGTGGAAGAAGGCGGCGTGTTAGTGCGTTTTGCAGGTCCACGTCTCTCCACAGGTATAGATAGCTTAGTGCCGGTATCGCTTCGCAATACCGGTGGGCGTGCTCTTGGAGGGGCTTTATCATGGCAAGAGCCGATGCGGCTTGCAGCGTTTGATACTGCCTCACCTTTTGCGGAACTCAAAATTCCGGATGATGTAGTTATCAACCGGCAAGTGCTAGCCGAGCCATCACCAGAGATGAGTGCCCGCACCTGGGCTCGACTGGTTGATGGGACCCCCTTGGTCACTGGCCTGAGCAAGGGAGATGGGTGGCTAGTTTTGTTTCATACCACCGCTAACACTGACTGGTCCAACCTCGTGTTGTCAGGCTTGTTTGTGGATATGTTGCGCCGAGTTGTAGAGCTCGGAGATGAAGTGGGTGATGAGGTTGGGGCAGCGCTACTTCCACCATTGAAGGTACTTGATGGATTCGGTCGCTTAGGACCGCCAAACGTTGATTCACTCTCGATTCAAGCTGCCGACGTTGGAAATCAGGTAATTGATCCCAGCCATCCGCCGGGCCTTTATGGGACTGCCACCATACGTCGGGCACTTAATTTGGGAGACCTGATTGATAATTTGGCCCCAATTAAAGACCTACCGTTAGGTATTGAAAATGTTCAACTCGACGGGGATCTGCAAATCAGTTTGCGCCCTTGGCTCATGCTCGTCGCTATAATCTTGGCGTTCGCGGACCAGGTGGTCGCATTATGGATGCGGGGACTTTTGCCGATACTTCGGTGGGGAAAAGTGGGTCCGGTAACTTTCTTTTTGCTGTGTCCGGTGGTGATGCAGTTGATGGATAGTGCGCCTGTCTATGCACAGACAACAAATTCTGATGTTGGCCAATCAGAAAGTCTCAGTGATCCTAATGATGCGTTTCTTGTTGAAGCTACCCGGGGGGTGCGGCTGGCGTATGTCGTTACCGGTGATGATGAGGTCGATTCCATCAGCCGTGCCGGGCTTGTCGGGTTGAGTTGGGTGTTGCGCCAGCGCACTGCCGTGGAACCGCTGCGACCCGCTGCAGTCGATCCAGAGACGGATAACTTGATTCTTTACCCGTTACTTTATTGGCCAATAACAGATCAACAATCGCTCTTATCAGCTGGCGCTATTGCCAATATTGATCACTATCTGCAAGTGGGTGGCATGATCCTTCTGGACACACGAGATCAGGCAGTGAATGAACGGCCTAAAGCAGCTGGTCGGCGTTCCACCAACCTCATGCAACAAATGCTCGGGAACCTCAACCTGCCATCCTTGTCTGTGGTCCCTCAAGGTCATGCTCTAACGCAGTCCTTTTATCTAATCGATCATTTTCCAGGGCGATGGGACGGCGGCGATGTATGGGTCGAACAGTACGAGGGTGGCATAAATGATGGCGTGTCGTCTTTAGTGGTTGGAGGCAATGATTGGGCTGCGGCTTGGGCCCTGTCTCCGAGTGGCAACCCTTTATTCCCAGCGGTACCAGGTGGAGAGCGCCAACGTGAATTGGCATTTCGTTTCGGGATAAATTTGACCATGTATGCTCTGACAGGCAACTACAAGGCAGATCAAGTGCATATCCCTACAATCTTGCGTCGGCTCAAGCGCAGTGAGGCAAATACTGCAAAGTAATGCAATGATTGAGTCAACAGGTATCGATTTCAATCCAGCCTTCCCATGGTGGGTATTGATCACGCTAGTGGTAGCAGGTGGCGCGATCTTCGTGGCTGCCGCGGCGGCGCGTGCTCGTGGACTCTGGTGGCGTGCGCTGTTATTGGGTGTAGGGTGCTTGGCTCTGCTAAATCCAACTCTTGTTAGGGAGCAACGAGAGTATCAGCCGGATGTGGTGGCGCTCGTGATAGATCACACGGCCAGCCAACAAACCGGAGATCGTTTGCAGCAGGCGATTAGCGCGTCAGAGCAACTTACTGTTCGTCTTAAAAGAGAACGTAACTTAGAGCTCCGCTCTATTATTGTTGATGAAAACGATGCGACCGAGGGGACACGTATTTTTGATGCCCTGAGGGAAGTGCTTTCCGATATCTCGCCGGAGCGGGTTGCTGGTTCTATAATTGTAACTGATGGTCAGGTGCATGATGTTCCGAAAAATTTAGATTATGTAGCTCATGCGGGGCCGATCCACGTTTTGCTGACAGGGGATCCTACGGAGTTGGACCGGCGTTTGGTAATCGAGCAGGCGCCAAGCTACGCAATCGTGGGAGATACCGCGATGATTACTGTTCGTATCGAGGACACTGAAGCGGAAGGAGAGGTTATCCCTATTACGGTGAGTGCGGACGCCGTGGACATATTGCAGACAGATATCAAGGTGGGTGTGCCTAACGAAATCGAGATTTTACTGAATCATGAGGGTGTGACGGCTTTTGCTCTTCAAATCGAGGCTGGCTCGTCAGAGTTGACCCTTGACAACAACCATGCGGTTGTTCTGATAAATGGTATCCGTGATCGGTTGCGGGTCATGCTTGTGTCAGGAGAACCGGGTCCCGGCCTTCGGACTATGCGCAATCTCCTCAAGGCAGATCCCGCTGTCGATTTAGTGCACTTCACCGTTTTGCGTCCTCCCAATAAACAAGATCTCACCCCAGTTAGTGAATTGTCATTAATTCCGTTTCCAAGTAGTGAATTGTTTTCGGTCAACTTGCAGAAATTTGATTTGGTGATCTTCGATCGCTACCATCGCCGCGGCATTCTTCCGTCGGCTTACCTTACCAATCTGGTAAATTACGTATTGGCTGGAGGGGCGGTTCTCGACATTGCGGGCCCTTCCTTTGCTTCACCACTGAGTTTGGCAAGTACTCCCCTGGCAGCGATTCTGCCAGCTCGACCCACCGGGAAAGTTCACGAGATCGCTTTTCGACCCCAGTTGTCCGAGAAAGGTAAGCGACATCCAGTTACGACGACTCTTTCGGGGGCAGATAGGGAAGAGGTGACTGTAGGTGGCGCAAGTTGGGGTCGTTGGTTCCGCCTTATAGGGGCGGAAATTGTGCGCGGTGAAGTTTTGATGCTTGGTGTTGGCGATAGGCCATTGTTGGTGCTTGATCGTATCGGCGAGGGCCGTGTCGCGCAACTTTTGTCAGACCAATCGTGGCTATGGGCGCGTGGCTTTGAGGGGGGTGGACCTCAGCAGGATTTGTTGCGGAGATTAGTGCATTGGTTGATGAAACAACCGGATTTAGAAGAGGAATCTTTGTCGGCCGATGTCGTTCACCAACGGATAAACATTACTAGACGTAGCTTAGCTCCGATCAACGGACTCGTTACAGTCGTGGAGCCTGACGGGACGCGCAGTGATGTTGCACTAGTTGATGTAGGGAAGGGCCAGGCTACGGCAGCGTTTTCCGCGTCAACAATTGGACTACACGAGTTGCAGCACGGCGAGCAATCTGCGGTTGTCATGGTTGGGGCAGCGAATCCGTTGGAAATAGCTGATATGCGGGCTACAGATGCCCTAGTAGCGCCTGTTGCTGCGTCGTCCGGTGGATCAGTCGTGTGGTTGGAGGAGCAAGGGGTTCCTGAAGTCCGCCGGCCAAGCGCTGGGGGCAACACAATGGGCCCAGGATGGATTGGCCTGGTTGATAACCAACAATATCGAGTGGGTGGCTTGGTTCAGGCGCCACTTTTACCGCATTTTTTACTACTTTTGCTGTTGCTTGCGGGTGCATTTATGGCGTGGCGAGCAGAAGGGAGCTAAGGGCGTCCCGGGTTATTTATTTCATTTGTCTCCCCGAAAAGTGAGGTTATATGACCTCGGGCCTATCATTCAATATACCGGAGTCAGCAATGACCTGGGCGGCAGCATTTTCCACCCGTGGTCCCATAAGATGCACGCCTGAGACACCCGGTATGCTACGCAGCTGCTGGACCAACTCTATACAAATTTTACAGCCTTCATCGGACTGATTTTTGGCTTTCTCGAGCCGAGTGATGATGTGCTCTGGAACATCGACACCAAAAAGGTTTTGGTTCATCCAAAGCGCCGATTTAGCAGAGGCGATTGGGCCAGTGCCAATCAAAAAGTACGCGCGTTCGAGCACCCCCTCGCCCTCGAGACGATTCATATAGCGTCGTACGAGATCAGCATCAAAGCAAAATTGTGTCTGAAAAAAAGCAGCCCCCGCATCAACTTTGGCGTGCAGAGCTGCTGCATTCCAACCATTGTTAGGCTCTTGCGGCGCATCGGCAGCGCCAATGAATAGGCTTGGCGTTTTTTCGATTGGCCGACCGGATGGCAGCTGGGCTTTGTCTCGCATATCGCGCGCTAGTGTCATCAGGCCACGGCTGTCAAGGTCCATGACCATTTTGGCGTCAGGTTGATCGCCCGCTGTTATATTATCCCCCGTCAAACACAGGATATTGGAGACTCCAAGTGCGGCCGCTCCCAAAAGATCGCCTTGTAGGGCGATCCTGTTGCGATCTCGAACAGTGAACTGAAGGACGGGCTCAATGCCCGCTCCCACTAATATAGAAGCCGCTGCCAGACTCGCCATATGTGATTTAGCGCCCGCCCCATCGGTAACGTTCACCGCGTCAGCGCGGTTCCGCAGTTCATAGGTCACATCAAGTAGAGGTGTTGGGTCAGCGCTTATAGGCGGTGTTGTCTCCGCAGTGGCCACAAAGGTCCCCGATCGCAGCAAACGCTCCAATCTGCTTTTTGGATGAGTGGATTGGCTATCTTTTAGCGCGTAGGCAGCTGAGTCAGTCATGATGTTTTGAGGGACATTTTATAGTGGGATAGTTGGGCAAACCTAAAGAGGGTTGGGGGTATCGTCAAATTAAAGGAAATCGCCGCCGTTTACGCAAAGGTAGTGGTTTAACAATCGGTTGATATTGAGAATGATTTGCATTATCAAGAACTACTCTAAGCGGTTGATATAGCTTGCCGTGAACCATCTACAAAAGGTTGATTGATGGCGCATTGTCTGAACGGGTATAGGTTGGCATTTTCGGCCTTCCTCTCGGCCGCCGTATGGCTTGGTCTAATGTTCATTTTCTCAGTGCCGTCATCTCGTGCTGAAGGGAATTTGGCGGCGGCGTCTCAGATCGACGGGTACGCGAAGTTAGTTTTTCGAAACTACGAGGATTGTTTGCATCGTGCCCGGCACCTAGAAATGTCTATTAGAATACTACTCTCCTCGCCCAGTGTAGTATCTCTCCAAAACGCACGAACCGCTTGGTTAAACGCGCGTGTGGCCTACGGCCAATCGGAGGCATTCCGGTTCTATGGGGGCCCGATCGATTACTATGATTCTGCAAGGGACGTTGAAGGGCCTGAGGGACGGTTAAATTCGTGGCCGGTAAATGAAGCTTATATTGATTACGTTCAAGGGAACTCCTCGGCTGGCATCATCAATGATGAGTCTGTCGAACTTACCAAGGTCTCGATTGTGTCACGGAATCAGATTGAAGACGATCGCGATGTATCCACAGGATATCACGCTATAGAATTTCTGTTGTGGGGCCAGGACCTGAGTGAGGCGGGCCCAGGAGCGCGTCCTGCCAGCGATTATACACCTGGAACGAGCACAAATGATCGTCGGCGGAAATACCTTCAATTGGTGACTGCACAATTGGTTGAGGACCACGAGTTTCTTGTAGCTCAATGGCAACCTGGGATGGATAACTATGCCGCGGAATTTCAGGAGATACCGGAAGGTACAGCGCTGGGCTATATTCTCACGGGACTGTTGACGATGTCTCAATTTGAGTTGGCTTCAGAGCGTATAGCGGTGCCTCTTGATAGCGGTGATCCTGAGGATGAGCACTCTTGTTTTAGTGACAATACCCATAATGATTTTCTGTACAATGTGTTGGGAATTGAGAATGTCTACTTTGGCCGCTACGAAAACTATTTTGTTTCTGGAATTGGAGATCTTGTGGAAAAGATAGACCCTCAATTGAATCAGCGCATGTTTGAGGCCCTGGCTCAAACAAAATCTTCAGTAAAAAAAGTACGTGCGCCCTTTGATCGTGTTTTGGTTTCACCTGCTGGCAGCCTTGAACGTACCAATGCTGAGTTGGTAGTGGATGCTTTGATGCGGCAGGCCGCTCTCATAAAAGAGATAGGTGCACGGTTGGGTCTGACGGTGAATGTTAATGATGGTGAGGCTGGGTAAGAATGATATCTCTACGCGAGAGAAAGAATGTGAGGGGTCGTCCGTTGCTGCGAATTTCCTGGTTTTGTGTAGCTTTAGTAGCTGTTTTCAGTATGAGCGCTAACCTCGAGGCGGACACTCGTCGTAAGCAATCAGATGTCCCGGTTCTCCCGATGGGCCCTGAAGATGATTATATTCCGGGCAAGGGAATGCCTTACGCAATGGACTGGAATCGTTGGGTTTGGCACAATCTGGCTGACCCTGTGTCGCTGGACAATTTTATTCCGACCGCTCTTTCGGGTGGAACTACAACCACCTATTTAGATACACGGGAAGCGTTTTCGGCACCACTCGCAAATTTAGATCCTAGCCGGCTACGTTCTTTTGCGTTTGGCCGTCATCTCTTCCGCCGCAATTGGGTGATTGCCCCTGCTTCAGTCGAAAGCTTGGACGGGCTGGGGCCTACTTTTAACCGAGTGTCATGCTCTGGATGTCACCTCAAGGACGGGCGAGGCCGCCCGCCGAAAAGTGCAGAAGAGCCAATGAAATCAATGTTGGTTCGTTTGAGTGTTCCTGGTAACGGGCCCAATGGCGGGCCACTGCCTCATCCCATATACGGTTCGCAACTTCAAGACAAAGGTATCCTTGGTGTTCCTAAGGAAGGGCGAGCGACAATACGGTACCGTGACATTAAGGGCGTTTTCACCGACGGCCAGCCCTATTCCCTTCGTGTGCCAATCTATGAGTTCACCGAACTCAATCACGGTCCATTAGGCAAGGACACAATGTATTCGCCTCGAGTAGCCCCGGCGACCCATGGCCTTGGTTTGCTGGAGGCGATCGAGGAGGAAGTAATTGAAGCGCGTGCTGATCCAGATGATTTGAATGGAGACGGAATCTCGGGGCGTATTAACCGGGTATGGGATCCGGTGACCAAGCATTCTGCGCTTGGTCGGTTTGGCTGGAAAGCAAATGTGGCGAACCTGTACCTCCAGGTAGCTTTTGCGGCAGTCGGCGATATGGGTATTACCACGTCCCTTTTTCCAAGCCAGAATTGTCCGCCTGCTCAGACCGCATGTGCTTTGGCGCCCGATGGAGGAGTGCCAGAGCTAGACGACCAAAGGCTCCAGAAGCTGGTGCTGTATGCTCGATCACTGGCAGTGCCTGCACGACGCAATGTAGAGGACCCAACCGTGCGCAGGGGCGAAGCATTATTCGCTAGCGCAGGTTGTGCGGGTTGTCATATTCCGAGCTTAATTACGGGCACTATCACCGCACTGCCCGAACTAGCGAATCAGAATATCCATCCCTACACAGATCTCTTGCTCCACGACATGGGTGCAGGGCTGGCTGATGGTCGCCCAGACTTCCAAGCTTCAGGTCAGGAATGGCGAACTCCACCGCTGTGGGGAATCGGATTAGTTTCGCGCGTCAATCTGCACCGTTTTTTCTTACATGATGGCCGGGCACGAGGGCTGATGGAGGCAATTCTTTGGCACGGCGGTGAAGCCGAGACTGCCCGTGAAGTCGTGCGTGCCATGCCGGCCGTGGATCGAGACGCTTTAACTACTTTTCTTAAGTCACTCTGATTTAGTTTCACAAAAACAACTTGCAAATATGCCTTTCAGAGAGATCGGCGGGATCGGACCGTTGTATTTGTCCGTCCGCCTGGTTGTGGATTGTATTTGATTAAGCTATAGCCGCCATCAAATGAAAATAATTCGTCGATATCGATCACTGCCAGACTCTTCTCGAGGCGCGACAGTGGCGCTAGGAAACTTTGACGGCTTGCACCTCGGGCATCGTGGTGTCATCGGGCGTGCCGCTGAATTGGCTCAGGCTGAAGGCGGATCACTGGGTGTGCTTACTTTTGAGCCGCACCCAATAATGGTACTCAGACCAGGGACATCGTCGAGGCGCCTTTCGCCATTGAGGGTCAAAGTGAGACGATTGCGCGAATGCGGAATCGAAATTCTTTACATGCTGCCCTTTTCACACGCTTTTAGCCAAAAAACTGCGGAGGAGTTCGTTCGTGAGGTTCTGGTCGATGAACTAGGTGTTCGCAGCGTTGTGGTCGGGCATGATTATCGTTTTGGCAAGGGGAGAGCAGGTGATTGCCATTTCTTAGCTCGTGCCGGTCTGGAGTTTGGTTTCGGAGTTTCCGTAGTGTCACCAATAGGGAGTGCGGGTGAACTTTACTCCTCTACGCGGGTACGTACTTATTTGCAGTGTGGAGAACCACGTCTGGCGGCAGCGATCCTCGGGCATATGTGGGAAGTGGAGGCGCGCGTAATTTATGGAGATTCGAGAGGCCGGGAATTGGGATATCCGACGGCGAACATGGAGTTTCGCGACCACGTGATCCCGGCGCATGGAATTTATGCCGTATGGTGTGGAGTGGTTAGTAGCCAGAATACGGAATGGCATGCTGCTGTTGCCAACGTGGGCGTTCGGCCTATGTTTGAAACTGAAGCCGCGATGCTGGAGGTGCACTTATTCGACTATGAGGGTGATTTATATGGCAAATACTTACGTGTCGCTTTTTCCAATTGGATCCGGCCGGAGGAAAAATTTGAGAGTATAGATGCCCTGATAACACAAATGAATGAAGACTCTCGTGTCGCACGATTTATGCTGGATGGCTCACAACCACCCACAGACATCGGTCGCACGGCATTTAATCAGTAGCTGAAAGACCATTCAAAAACCTTTCACCCGTTGATCGATCCCGTATAAAGCGAAGAACATGGTAAGTACTGACTACAAATCGACATTGTTTCTACCTCGGACCGACTTTCCAATGAAAGCGGGATTGCCAGCCCGTGAGCCTGCGCTACTTGCTCGTTGGGAGCAAATCGGTTTGTGGTCGCGCTTGCGTGAAACATCAGCGGGCCGCGAGAAGTTCATCCTGCATGATGGTCCTCCTTACGCGAATGGGCCAATCCATATTGGCACTGCTATGAATAAGATCCTTAAGGATATGGTCAACCGAAGCCGGCAGATGTTGGGCTATGACGCATATTTTATCCCTGGGTGGGACTGTCATGGGCTTCCTATTGAGTGGCAAATTGAGCAGGAGTATCGAAAAAAAGGGAGTTCCAAGGACTCAGTACCCGTCGAACAGTTTCGTAAAGAGTGTCGCGCCTTCGCTGATCACTGGATCGATATTCAGATGGCTGATTTCAAGCGCCTCGCCGTGCTTGGAGCGTGGGATCGCCCATACTTGACCATGAGTTTTGAGGCAGAGGCCCAGATTGTTCGGGAACTAGGTAAGTTTTTACTGAATGGCGCCCTATACAAGGGCGCTAAGCCTGTAATGTGGTCTCCAGTCGAGCAGACAGCTCTCGCTGAAGCTGAGGTTGAGTACAAAGATATAACTTCAACCTCTGTCTATGTCCGTTTCCCAGTAATAGAGGGGTCCAATTCTGCGCTGGATGGCTCGTCAATCATCATTTGGACAACTACACCGTGGACGATTCCTGGTAATAGGGCTATCGCGTTTGGTTCGAAGATTGCGTATGGGGTATATGAGGTAGAGGCGATTAAGACCCGTTCACTAATGCGCCAGGGCGAACGCGTGGTGATAGCCGAGTCCTTATTCCAATCTTTTGCCGAACATGCAGGGATTGAGGGCTGGCGGCAGGTTTCTAGTATGGGTGGCAAGGACCTTGCAGGAACCCTTACTCGCCATCCACTTTTTGATTCCGGTTACTCGACGAAGGCACCATTGTACGAGGCGACATTCGTTTCTACTGACCAAGGAACCGGATTTGTTCATATCGCGCCTGGTCACGGGGCTGATGACTTCGAGTTAGGCAAAGAGCATGGACTTGAAGTGCCTGACACAGTTGGTGATAACGGATCCTTTCTTCCAGAAATTCCGCTGTTCAGCGGTCAACATGTGTACAAAGTAAATCCAGCTGTAATTCGTGAACTCTCCGATCATGGTGCACTGGTAGCAACCGAAAATTATGTCCATTCGTACCCACATTCGTGGCGGTCTAAAAAGCCGGTGATTTTCCGAAACACGCCACAGTGGTTTATTGACATGGATGAATCGGGTTTGCGCGCCACGGCTCTCCAAGCGATTGACGAAACACGATGGGTTCCCGCTAGCGGTCTCAACCGCATTCGTTCAATGGTAGAGGTTCGTCCCGATTGGTGCGTATCGCGCCAGCGGGCCTGGGGGGTTCCGATTGCGGTTTTTGTGAATAACGAGACTGGAGAACCATTGCGCGATCGGGATGTAGTTGAGCGTGTTGCGAAGGCGATTGAACAGCATGGCGCGGACGTTTGGTTTACCGCGGATCCAGCAGAGTTTTTGGGCTCTGACCTAAATCCTAAAGATTATACGCAAGTAAAAGATATTCTTGACGTGTGGTTTGATTCGGGCTCCACCCATAGTTTCGTGCTGGAGTCGGATGAAACGCAAAATTGGCCGGCAGACCTCTATGTCGAGGGGTCTGACCAGCACCGTGGTTGGTTTCACTCATCTCTGCTTGAGTCATGCGGCACAAGAGGCCGTGCTCCATATAGGGAGGTCCTCACCCATGGTTTTGTAATGGACAGTGAGGGGCGAAAAATGTCGAAATCCCTCGGGAACGTTGTCGCTCCACAACGCGTAATTGAGCAAAGCGGCGCCGACATTCTTCGCCTTTGGGTTGCCACGACGGACTATACAGAGGATATGCGTATTGGCCCGGAAGTCGTTAAAGGTTTGGTTGATAACTATCGTCGACTTCGGAACACCCTGCGGTATCTACTTGGAAATTTAAATAATTTCGATGAAGCGGAGCGATTGCCATTTCCGGAGATGCCGGAGCTCGAACGCTGGGTGTTGCATCGGGCAAGTGAACTCGATGTGCTGTTGCGTTCTTCGATTAACGATTATGCCTTTCACGTATTTTACAGCGCATTGCATAATTTTTGTGCAACAGACCTATCCGCTTTCTATTTTGATATCCGGAAAGATGCGCTTTATTGCGATTCGGCTAGGAGTGTACGTAGACGCGCCGCTCGGTCCGTCCTTGATCATTTATTTAATTGTTTAACAGCTTGGTTAGCACCGGCCTTACCATTCACCTCAGAGGAAGCTTGGCTTTCTCGCTTCCCATCCGAGGATGATAGTATCCACTTGCGTCTTTTCCCAAATGAGTTAAGCGCATGGCATGACCCTGAGCTGGCTGCACGTTGGCAAAGGGTGCGAGAAATTCGTCGAGTTGTCACTGGTGCATTGGAAGTGGAGCGCACAGAAAAAAGAATTGGTTCTAGTCTCGAAGCGAGCGTGCAGATTTACCTTGCAGAACTCGCGGATGTTCGTTTGATTGAGGCTCTTGATATGGCGGAACTTGCGATAGCGTCCGAAGTGTCTTCAGTGATGGGTGAGGCCCCGTCAGCCTCCTTCGCATTGCAAGAGGTCCCTGGTGTCTCCGTTGTAGTCGATCAAGCATGCGGTGAAAAATGCTATCGGTGTTGGCAACATTTGCGTACGGTGGGTTTGTGTACGGATTTTCGAGACCTGTGCCAGCGATGTGCATCTGCTGTAGCCCTTGATCCGTGAACAATAAAAATGTCCCGATTTGGTCTAGTGATTGCAATTTTGGTCGTTGTAGTTGATCAGGCTAGCAAAATTGTCGTCTTGAACGCTCTTGGGCCATTCCAGAGCGTGTCTGTGAGCTCGTTTTTTAACCTTGTGCTGGTTCTAAACACCGGAATAAGCTTCGGTTTGTTTGCTAGCGGAGATACAATCGCTCGCTGGTTTTTGATAGCGGTAGCTTTGAGCATATCGGTGCTGTTAATGCGTTGGCTGGCAAATAGCTCCGATCGGCTCGTTTGCGCCGGTTTAGGTATGATTATCGGCGGTGCAGTCGGCAACGTAATTGATCGGTTGGTTCATAAAGCGGTAGTAGATTTTTTGGATTTTCACTTTTACGGCTGGCACTGGCCGGCCTTTAATATTGCAGATAGTGCGATTACCATCGGGGTTGTATTGTTTGTCTTAGCCTCGTTTTTCGAACGACGTGGGCGTAGTAAATTGGACGTAAAATGAAGCTCAGTAGAGCTCGCCGCCGGTGGCTTAATGTGACTACAGTCGCCTTACTATTAGGTTGGCTCGCCGCGTGCAGTCTTCAAGGGACACGTGAGATGCTCGGAATGGGCAAGCAAGTACCAGATGAATATCTCGTTGTGGAGCATGCACCTCTATCATTGCCCCCCAATTTTGATCTGCGACCGCCCAGGCCGGGGGCGGCGGGGGCACAATATGTTGATCTGCGTAAGCGAGCCGAGCGCATTCTTCGCAATTTAAGCAGCGATTCCCCACCTAGCACCTCCGAGCGAACAATTTCGGAAGGAGAGATTGCCCTTCTCACGGGTGCTGGTGCTCTCAACGTCGATTCTAAGGTGCGCTCACTCATCGACGGGGACAACGGGGACTACGTTGCGGAGGATGAACGGTTTGTCGATGACCTGATGTTCTGGCAAGGTGATGATGAGAGTACGCTAATCGTTGATCCCGTTGCTGAAGCGAAGCGACTGCGTGTAAATGCCGCTGCTGGGTTGCCGGTTACCTATGGCAATACTCCTACAATCGAACGGAAGGAATGATGATTTTAATTATGGCCACGGTGATACTTTGCCACGTTGTGATAGGTAAAAACGTCTAAGGTATTTGCTTGGGCAGTGAAAAGCCGCGGACGTTCCAGCATATACTTAGGTGCGCAGTCGCCTTTGTGTAACTGCCAATAAGCGTTAAGGGTGGTTAGCCTTGATTTATCGCCAGGATATTACCGGTTGCATCGCGGGCACGCCTGGGACAAACAGGCTGTCCGATGAGGCTTTCGAAGACGTTTTGCGTCGTTGCGATCCTGCGCTTGATCATTTGCGGAAAGCCTACGAAAATCGCGAGTTGCCGTTACTGCATCTTCCTGACGCTGGTGGACGCTTGAGGGACGTGAAGCAGGTGGCGGAGAACATACGGTCCCGT
>PTKD01000070.1 GCA_002938115.1 Alphaproteobacteria bacterium MarineAlpha9_Bin7
CCACAGGCGCGCCCTCCCATCGAACAAAAATGGTAATAAACTAACCGTCTACCACATTGCTACTGGTGCACCCATAGATCCTGTGGCGCCACGAATCGAGTTTGGGTTAAAGAAGTACGCAAACCGATAGATACCGGCATCCGCGAGTGCGCTCAAACGAAGGTTCTCGTGGTTCACGATGCCGTTTGCTGTCTGCAAGTACTGATGAACGCAGAAAACGCAGTCCGGATCGGGATTTGGAACGGCGTCAACCGGCCAAGTGTCACCAGCCGTGACGCCAGCATTACCAGCCTGGATCCACTGGGCAACTTCCATGCCGATGCCGGGGCAACCAGCATTGTAGGTTGCCGCGTCTTCCCAATGTTGTTCCCAACCAGTGCGGAAAACGATTGCGTCGCCTGGCATGATCTTGTAGTCCGACATGCCTTGGGCCTTCAGGGCAGCATTCACATGCTCCATGAGGATTGTATCACCAGCGACCATATCCTTGCCCCAAATTGCTGAGACATCGATTAGAGTAGCGCGGGCGATAATCGGATGCAGTTTTTCCGTACCCAGTTTGTTTAGGCCATAAGCATTGCCCATTTCAGCAGCGGTAAAGCCGTTGTACCAACGCATTTCGTTCTTATCGCCATCAGTGCCGACTTGGACGCCGATATGGCCGAGACCATCGAACTGCGTCCCAACCTGGCCTACCTCTGTCGCCAAGAACTCATCGTTCCACATAATCGCGTTCGTCCCGAAGGGACCGCCCGTTGGTGTGCCAGGAATCCGCAAGCTAAACTTGCGAGCCCCGAACAGCGGCATATCGGCATGGTAATCGTGACCGAGTTCCATGGTCATGCCTTTTTTGATGACGGACAGGGCGCGCAGCACAATTGCTGGGTCTTTGAAGTGGTTAGTTGAGCCAGCTTCGTCACCTTCGCCCCACTGTGACGGCCACCATACTGGGCCTATCGGCGTTGCTGGGTTAGCACCGGCCAACCGACAGTAGTCCCCATCGGGGTTATCAGAGCATGCAGCATAAGCGCCACTGCTCATTGCCATTGCGGCACCAAAAGCGCCAACAATAGCGAGTGTCTTCAACGATTTCATATGTAACCTCCCTTACCAATTGGTCCTTCGTTTATAGGGTAGGCGCAAATATTTGCAAGTAAAGCCCGAAACAAAGTTAGATAAGTAGTTATATTATAACAATTGTATATCCCATTCAAAAACCTCCGCGGACAACCAAAGGTCTAACGGAATACATCTTTTGATTGAGAGCCTAAAATTCTGGGCGTTTCGGGGCAAACTCGTGATCCTAGGCTTGAGGCGTGGTATAATCGGCGGGAAATCTTGTCGTTTTGGGTTTTTTTGGTTCAAGGCAGATGCGAAAATGAAGTGTGACCTAATTGTCCCCAGGGCCAAGGTGATCCTTGAAAAGTTGGTTGGCGGGATCCTGATGCTTGCGGTAGGGACTGGATTGATAAGTTGTGCGGTGGACGAAGCTGAAATCTACGTGGAACGGCCCGTGGAGGACATTTACAACCTCGCCATGGATTATCTACTCGACGGAGAGCACGACGCGGCGGTCCTGGGTTTTGAGGAGGTCGAACGACAGCATCCATACTCTATGTGGGCAACCAAGGCCCAATTAATGGCGGCCTATGCACATTACCTTGGTGACAACTACGATGAGTCTATAATTGCCGCTGATCGCTTCATTTCCTTGCATCCTGGCCACGTTGATACTGCGTACGCGTACTATTTGCTCGGTCTTTGCTATTACGAGCAGATATCAGATGTTGGTCGCGACCAGAATATGACATTAAGGGCGCTCGAGGCATTTGACTCCGTTGTTCGCCGTTATCCTACGTCCCAATATGCGCGAGATGCGAAGTTGAAGATGGATTTGGCGCGTGATCATTTGGCGGGAAAAGAGATGGAAATTGGCCGAAGCTATCAAAGCCTTGATTTTTATGTTGCCGCCATAAACCGTTTTCGGGCTGTAATTGAACATTATCAGACCACTAGTCATGTGCCCGAAGCACTTTACCGGCTGACGGAATCATATTTGGCGCTTGGCGTTACAAAGGAGGCAGAAGTGGCTGCCGCTGTGTTAGGGCATAACTTCCCAGGGAGCACCTGGTATGCGGCGTCATATGCCTTATTGCGGAAGCAAGATTTGGAGCCTCGGTTGTCTGAGCAATCGTGGCTGACACGTTTGTTTTGAGCCGGAGTTAACGGTCCGACAGCATGTTGATACGCCTGTCGATCCGCGACGTCGTGGTAATCGACCGCCTGGACCTGGAACTCGGTGCAGGCTTATGTGCTCTGACCGGTGAGACTGGGGCCGGCAAGTCAATATTACTTGATGCATTGAGTTTAGCTTTGGGACGCCGCGCAGAGCCGGGTTTACTGCGAAAGGGTGCTTCAAATGCCACGGTTACCGCCACGTTCGAGTTGGTGGAGACACATGTTGCGTGGTCAATGCTGGCGGCACGAGGAATAGCGGGGGAAAGTGAGTTGGTAGTTCGCAGAACTCTTACTGCGGAAGGCCGCAGCCGCGCGTTTGTGAATGACCAATCGGTGACAGTGGGGTTCTTGGTGGAATTGGGGGCGACTCTTTTGGAGATCCATGGGCAAAATGATCGCTTAGGTCTGCTGGATCCCGGGAGCCATAGGGACGTGCTTGACATCGCAGGCAATCACAGAGATTTGTTGATTGAGACTGAGCAAGCCTATGATAGTTGGCACGATTCGAATGCATCGCTGCTTGCGGGCGAGGCCGAAGCGGGAGCCGCCCGACACAAAGAGTCTGTGCTGCGTCAGGATCTGGCGGAGTTAGAGGCCTTAGCCCCTAAGATCGGCGAAGAATCAAAACTTGCCGAGCATCGTGCTTTGCTGCGTCAGGCAACAGTGATTACCGATGCTTTGGCTGCAGCACGTGCCGTGCTGTCAATTGGCGACGAACGGCCTGTGGATGAGGCTATTCGTCTCGCGCACCGAATGATTGCAGATGTTTCTGTGAAGGCGGAGGGCCGGCTTGAATCTCTGGTGAGCGCTCTTGACCGCACCTCCATTGAGCTGAGTGAAGCAGTTGTATTGCTAGAAACTATAGGCCATGACCTTGATCTGGATCCCAATAAATTGTCGGTGATCGAAGAGCGTTTGTTTGCGTTACGGGATGTTGCTCGGAAGCACTCTGTTTTGGTGGAAGAACTGCCCCAACTTTTAATAGAAATGTCCCAGAAACTATCGGACCTTGATCAGGGCCTCGACGTCCTTGCGATGAAACGAGAGGTGGCCGCTGCGGCGAATTCGTATTTGGCGAGCAAAGTTAAACAACTGCATGATGCGCGGATTGCTGCGGCTAAGAAACTTGACCTCGGGGTGCTCCAGGAGGTTGAAGATTTAAGGATGCCAAATACTAAGTTTCGAACTGACGTTGTGTCGTTACCACGTGAAAAATGGAGCAATTCCGGTGGTGACCAAGTTAACTTTGTCGTTGCTACGGTTCCCGGAAGTGAACTTGGCCCGATCCATAAAATTGCGTCAGGCGGCGAATTGTCTCGTTTTATGCTAGCCCTGCGGGTCGTACTTGCCTCGGCTGGAAAGGTTAGAACTCTAGTGTTTGACGAAATCGATAGCGGTATAGGAGGCGCCGTTGCCGACGCTGTCGGACAGCGGCTGGCACGGCTCTCTTCTACGGTTCAGGTACTTGTAGTAACCCACCAGCCTCAAATAGCTGCTCGGGCTAGCCAGCATTTTCACGTCACCAAAAACGATCGGAATGGGCAGGTATCGACAAATGTCGAAAGGTTGTCCCCTGAGAAACACATTGAAGAAGTAGCACGTATGTTGGCTGGCGCTAAGCTAACGAACGAAGCGCGGGCGGCAGCAGAACGTTTGATTATTGAAGCTGGATCATGATCGGATTGACAAAAAAAGAAGTCGCTTTGCTTAGCGAAGCTGAGGCGCGAACCGAACTGATCTGGCTTGCTGATGAGATCAGCCGTCACGACGACCTTTATTACAATAGAAGTGCTCCAGTTTTATCAGACGGCGATTACGACATGTTGCGTCGACGCAACGCACTGATCGAATCTCAGTTCCCTCATCTGAAGCGCATCGATACTCCTTCACAACGGGTTGGTGCATCAGTCCGTGGTGCCTTTCCGAAAATTCAACACTCGCAGCCTATGTTGTCCTTAGATAACGCCTTTTCATCTAAGGACGTAACGGACTTCGTGTCGCGCTTGAGTAGATTTCTCGGTCTTCTGGAGGGCACATCTGTCGAACTGGTTGCCGAACCAAAAGTCGATGGCCTATCGGCATCTCTTCGCTACGAAAACGGCATATTTGTTCTAGGCGCTACTCGAGGGGACGGGACCGAAGGAGAAGACGTAACCACCAACCTACTGACCATCGAAGACATACCGAAAAAACTGCATTCGCTTGACGTACCAAAGGTGTTGGAAGTGCGCGGTGAGGTGCATATGAAGAAAGACGATTTTCATCACCTCAATAAAATCCGTACACGTTCTGATGAGCCGGTATTTTCTAATCCCAGAAATGCGGCAGCGGGTAGTCTTCGTCAACTCGATTCTTCAATTACTGCTGGTCGGCGTTTGCATTTTTTTGCTTATGGTTGGGGAGAGATACTGCAAATGGATGGGGAACGGCAGCTCGAGTATCCTTTGGGGGAAACTCTAATTGAAGCGAGAAGCCGGCTTAGTGCGTTTGGGTTTGTTCTCAATGATCCTGTTTGTGTTGCTTCCGACGTTGCAGAGATCATCTCGTATTACGACGATATAGTTTCAAATCGGGCTTCGCTTCCTTTCGATCTTGATGGTGTCGTTTACAAGGTGAATCGCTTGGACTGGCAGTCAAGATTGGGCTCGATGAGCCGAAGCCCGCGCTGGGCAATCGCACATAAGTTCCCAGCCGAGCGTGCAATTTCTTTGGTTGAACAAATTACCATTCAGGTTGGTCGAATGGGTGCGCTTACCCCAGTCGCCGAACTCTCCCCTGTAACAATTGGGGGGGTGGTCGTTTCGCGGGCCACGCTACACAACGAGGATGAAGTCCACCGGAAAGATGTGAGAGCGGGTGATACGGTTGTAGTGCAGCGAGCAGGAGATGTTATCCCGCAGATCGTGGAAGTTGTATTAAAGAAACGTAAGAAAAATTCACAACCGTTTGTGTTTCCTCAAAAATGTCCGGTCTGTGGCAGCGCGGCAACACGAGGGTCTGGAGAGGCAGTACGCCGTTGTACTGGTGGACTAGTTTGTCCGGCCCAGGCCATTCAGCGATTGAGACACTTTATAGGCCGTGACGGGTTTGACATTGAAGGGTTTGGCAAAAAGCAAGTTGAGGAATTTTGGCACGATAGGTTGGTGCGTACACCGGCAGATATATTTCGGCTTAAGGATCAAAATAAGACTTTGGAGGCTCGCGATGGGTGGGGTGATGTCTCGGTACGAAATTTGTTGTCGGCAATAGAGGCTAGACGGAGTATTTCGCTAGAAAGATTTATTTACGCTTTAGGCATTCCTCAAATCGGTCAAACGAATGCAAGACTGTTGGCTCGCAATTATGGGAGTTTAAAGTCGTTTACGGGCTCCATGCTTGAAGCTGAGGATGTGGCTAGTACCGCCTACCAAAATTTGATCTCGATCGATGGTGTAGGAGATCAGGCGGCGGCTAGATTGATTGGATTTTTTCTGGAACCTCATAATCAGGAGGTGCTTGCTGAGCTGGCTGAGGAAATTGATGTCGAGAATTTTATCGATGCCGGACGAAAGTCGGTTGTCGCAGGAAAAGTAGTAGTTTTTACGGGCTCGCTATCTACCATGACGCGTGCGGAAGCTAAGGCTCAGGCTCAGACACTTGGTGCCAAAGTAGCGGGCTCTGTCTCTAATAAAACTGATTATTTGGTTTTGGGCGCCGAAGCGGGCTCCAAGCTTGAAAAGGCACGTACTTTTGACGTGAAAATTCTGAATGAGAAGGAATGGCGAGAGCTTCTTGGCAGTTGAATATTTCTCTATATGCTTAAGACTGTTTCCCCCTTTGTCCTTGGAACGATCACTGAGTCTGAGACATAATATAGGTTTTGTGCACGGATTGGATTTGGAGAAAATGATCGACGTAGCGGAAGTCCGTTTCTCAAATTTTGCGCGCTTGGGTTTTATGCTTTCGGCGGTGTCTTCCTTGTTGATGATTGCGGCAGCGTTGGGTTATCGGTGGGATCTATGGTCCATACGCTTTGCCCTGCTTACCCTGACCAAATACGCGACTTATGGCGCGTTGGGAGGAGCTGCGCTGTCCATGGTTGGGATTGGAAGAACTTGGCCGGGGGGCAGCTCGCGAGGCCTAGTCTTGTCCATAATGGGCGTGATTGTGGGGCTTGGAGCTTTTCAGACCATCTTTGAACAATGGAGGATGGTTCGGACTAGTCCGTTTATTCACGATATTACTACTGATACTGAGAGCCCGCCCGAATTTATCACCTTGGTACCAGTGCGGGAGTCTGTTGGAGCCAATCCACATATTTATGCTGGGGATGATTTACCTCTTCGCCAACGATTCGGTGGATTCAATGAACCATACAAAGATATCCTCCCATTAATGAGCAAATTGTTGCCTGGTGAGGTTTACGACCAAGCTTTGAATTTAGCTCAGGACATGGGTTGGGAAATTGTAGAGGCGGATCGAACACTTGGTCGCATAGAGGCTTCGGATACTTCATTTTGGTACGGGTTTGTCGACGATATTGTGATTCGAATCGCGGCTGCTCCCGACGGAAGCCGTGTTGATATGCGTTCTTTGAGTCGAGTGGGTCGAAGCGACGTAGGTGTGAATGCAGCTCGAATTCGGACTTATATGACGTCCTTATCTTCGTCGCTTGGATCTAATTAATTTTGGTTTTATTGGCGCACACCGTTGACGCTACACGAAGATCGGCTGCGGTTCGACCCCGCTGGCTAAATGGAGGCAGTCGCAGACTGAAGCCATGTCGTTGCATTTTCGTCCAGCAATGGCGACAAATTCGCTCGGACTGTGGCGTGATAACGATTTAGCCAAGCGGTCTCCTTTGCTGTCAGTAGGCTCTTTTGTACAAGCTGGAGATCAATAGGAGCCCATGTCAGGATTTCAAAACCAAGTAAATCGTGTTCTCCTCTTTCCGGCCTGCCGCGTTCAACCACCGTGAGCAAATTTTCGATACGAATGCCATAAGCCCCGGTCTTGTAGTACCCTGGCTCATTGGACACGATCATGCCGGGTTGCAGTGGTATTCCCGCTGTGCTTGCGGAAATCCGATGTGGACCCTCGTGGACACTAAGATAACTTCCTACTCCGTGACCTGTCCCGTGCTTATAGTCAAGGCCAGCTTCCCAAAGCGATGTCCGGGCGAGTGTGTCAAGCTGTTCACCGGAGGTGCTGACAGGGAAGAGTGCAGTGGCGATTGCGATATGCCCCTTCAGTACCCGAGTAAAGCGATCACACATTTCGTGGGTGGGTGTGCCAATTGCGATGGTGCGGGTAACGTCCGTGGTGCCGTCCAGGTATTGGGCCCCAGAGTCCACCAAATACAATTCGCCGGGCGAAAGTGCGCGGTTGCTCTCAGCATTTACTCGATAGTGAACAATCGCCCCATGAATGCCAGCACCAGAAATTGTCGGAAAACTCAATCCTTGGAAATGCTCTCCGTCACGACGGAATTCTTCGAGTTGATCAGCAGCTTGTATTTCCGTGAGTTGTCCATCTTTAGAAGCCTCATTAATCCAGTGCAGGAATCGAGTTAATGCAATTCCGTCGCGTAAATGCGCGGCGCGGGTACCTTCAAGTTCGATACCGTTCTTAATTGCCTTTGGGAGGGTGCACGGGTCTGAAACCTCTATCAACTTGGCTTCCCCGCCAGAGAGTTGTCGGTATACCCAGTCGCTGGTCGTGATAGGGTCAATCTGGATCTGTTGAGTCTTGTTCGCTAAAAGAGTCAGTGCTGCGCCAAAGGTTTCAGGATCATAAATAGATACTTGATTGCCCAGATGGGACCCAAGGTCTTTTGTCAATTTACGTTGATCGATAAATAGGTCGACCGAAGAGTCTTGATACAAAATTGCAAACACTAGGTTGAGAGGAGTAAATTCTACGTCGCCACCCCGAAGGTTTAGCAGCCAAGCAATCGAATCGGTCATGGTCAGGACCGTGGCATCGGACCCGTGATCCGCGAGTTTGTTTGCCGTTTGGGCGCATTTCTCTCTTAGATTGACTCCTGCGAACCGTACATCGTGTGCCACAGCAGGTGAAACTGGAGCCGGTGGTTGCGTCGCCCATACGGAATCGATGAGATTTTCATCGATGGCTATCAACGAGCTCTCACTAAACTCGCACATCTTTCTCAGTCGTTGGGCTTGGCTCCGACTGTGGAGGCGTGGGTCGTAACCCAAACGAGAGCCCTTGGGCAGTTCTCGTTCTAACCAGTTGTCTACCGATACATCAGCAAGGGGTACGACTTGGAAAAGCTGTACATCAACTTCCCCCTTTGCTTGCAAGGTGTACCGGCCATCGACGAACAATGCTGCACGATCTTCAAGGATGACCGCTGTTCCCGCCGAGCCGGTAAATCCCGTTAGCCAGGCAAGCCTCTTTGCATATGTTGGGACATACTCTCCTTGATGCTCGTCTGCGCTCGGTACGAGGAACCCATCTACGTTGGCTTCATAAATTGCAGCACGTAATGCGGTAAGTCGCGATAATGCCGGTTCTGGGCTCGTAATCTCGTTCATGGTTTTTGCGAGAAGGTCATTCAGTGTTTTTTTAAGAAATGGGCTGGGTGTGGGAGAAACCAAACACATCCAGCCTTCCGGATCAAAACCTCGAGGCGCAGCTGCTACCCCTTCGACTAGGGCACGCACATC
>PTKD01000071.1 GCA_002938115.1 Alphaproteobacteria bacterium MarineAlpha9_Bin7
CATGCGTGATTTTTCAAAAGATCACTCAGATTTAGCCCTTAACACGGCAACGCTTGGCCATCTTTTCGAAGGATGCGGGGCAGGTTGGTCACCCGAAGAGGTTATAGATTCATGCGCGAAGCGGGGTTTTGGCGCCATCGCTTGGTGGCGCCGCGAAATCGGAAAACGGGCATTTGAGATAGGGGAACGTACACGTTCGGCAGGACTTGAAGTGTCTGGCTTATGCCGATCACCATTTTTGGTTGGTCCATTGGCACCCAGTAGAAAGCAAAACGTAATTGATGACTTTAAGTCATCAATTGAGATGGCCTCGGACCTTGGCGCTAAGTGTCTGACAGTTTGTGCTGGTGGTGTAATTGAAGGTTCGCACAGTATTACGGAGAGCCTAAAAGAAGTTACTTCAATTGTTGCTGAGATGGCGCAGTTTTCGCAGTCATCTGGAGTGAGACTCGCGGTTGAACCGTTAAATCCCGTGTACGGCGGCAATCGTTCTTGTCTTGTGACAGTCCGTGATGCGGTAGATATGTGTGAAGTTATTAAGAATCCATTGGTTACGATCGCGGTAGACGTGTACCACGTTTGGTGGGATCTCTCCCTTGCCCACGAGTTGAAGCGGGCTGGTGCAGACCGCATCTCCGGATACCATCTGTGTGACTGGCTTGCGGAAACTAGTGATGTCCTGTTGGATCGAGGCATGATGGGTGACGGTGTTGCAGATCTAAAGTCTATTCGAGAATCTGTCGAGAATGCCGGTTATTCCGGGTACTGTGAAGTTGAAGTGTTTTCAGCAAATAATTGGTGGAAGCGCGATCCCAACGAAGTACTCGACACATGTGTTGAGAGGTTCCGCACTGTTTGCTAGGGGTTAATTTACTCGGCACAAAAAGTGTTTTTTTTAAAAAGACCGAACTGCGCGCTGGAAGTTATTAGAAATTATTTCATTTGGTCCATTATTTTCCTAATGTTTTGAATGCTTGGTATTTCGTTTCTTTCAAATCAGCCAAGTGACGAAGGGATTGTATTTTTATATGTTACCTGACAGTAATCCCTCGAATACTTTCAAGCGGCGCAAAAGATATGAAAATTAAATCAGTGACGGCAATTTGGTTGCATGTACCGATCCCGGAAGACCGTCGGCACCGAAGCGACTTTGGCACAGCAGAGTCATTTGATAGTGCATTGGTTCGAATTGAAACTTCGTCTGGAGTCATTGGGTACGGAGAGGCTAAGGCGCAGGTCGGTAGTGCGAGCACCAACCACGCTCTATGCGCCCTAATTGAGCAGGAACTTGGGCCACAGCTTTTGGGAGAAGACGCGAGGGATATCTCCCGTTTGTGGGACGTCATGTATAATGGTGTTCGTGCGCACTATGCGATCGAGCGTGGTCACGTATTTCCTGTTCTAGGTCGTCGGGGCATTACTATTTCCGCAATCAGCGGCATTGATATGGCACTGTGGGATATTCTCGGAAAATCTCTTGGAGCACCTGTTTGGCAGCTTCTTGGCGGAACCAGACACGTGCGGATGCCGGCATACGCCTCCGGCGGATGGGCCCCGGCAGACCGTATTGCTGAGGAGTTGCATGGTTTTATAGAGCGCGGCGATTTTAAGGCGGTAAAAATGCGGGTCGGGTCCGGTGATGGGACGCTGGCTCATTCAATCAAGCGGGTCCACGCTGCCCGGGTGGGTTTGGGGGAGAATATCGGCATTATGTGCGATGCTCATGGAACGTTTGATGTGAGTGAGGCTAAGCGCTTTTGCCGTAGAGTTGCTGACTACGATATAGGTTGGCTTGAAGAACCTGTCACGGCGGATAACAAAGCAGGTTTGGCGGAGGTCCGCGCATCCACTGATATTCCGATTGCTACCGGTGAAAGTGAGTTTACCCGCTTCGCCTTTCGTGATCTCGTGGATAGACGAGCCGCAGATATTTTCCAGCCTGATTTGTCGATTGCGGGTGGAATCTCCGAAGGCATCAAGATTGAAGCGTTGGCAGCCGCTTATCAGATTAAGTTGGCGCCGCATTTGTGGGGTGGGGCACTTACTTTTGCTTCTGGTTTACACCTGGCCGCAGTTGCTTCAACCGGCTTTATCGTTGAGTACTCCCTAGGGGCGAATCCAATGCTGCATGAACTCGCCGAGGAGGATTTTCTGGTTGAGGATGGATTTATTGAAGTGCCGCGTCGGCCTGGGCTCGGTGTCACCATCAATCAAGAATTCGTCGATCATTATCGAGTAGGATAAATCGCCACCGTAGCAAGTCTTCTTGATTTTCGTGAGCCCGACGGGTGTTACCCGTTTACCCTCCAAGTATGCCCACGGCGGATTACATCGTCCAAATTGGCTCCACCATTTCGGGCAGCAGCGATTTGGCTATACACTTGGGACTCATATGTGGCAACTGAGTTGCTATATAAAATCCCGATGGCCATTGGATGATTTGGTGGCTGCATGGCCGCTAAAAGTGCTGCCAACGTTCGGTTGGTTTCGTCGTGAACCAACACGTCTTCCTCTGTGATACCGTTTTCACCAAGTGTTACAACTTCAAGCTCGACACGCACCGGGTCAAAACGAAGCCCTTTGTTCTTCTCCGTGCCAAATATTAACGGCAGACCGTGCATGGTGACCACCTGAAGTTCGGACGTTACTTCTCGGTCAGTAAAGTTAGAAAAAACTTTGTCATTATAAACGAGGCAATTCTGGAAAATCTCAATGAACGCGGTGCCGGAGAAAGAGCGCGCACGTTTAAAGGTGGCCGACAGGTCTTTGACGGCTGTATCAACACCGCGTGCAACAAAGTTGGCGCCAGCGCCTAGTGCAAGCACACACGGTAAAAATGGAGAATCTAGTGAACCTGAAGGAGACGATGGAGATCGTGTTCCAGGCCTTGAAGTTGGCGAATATTGACCCTTTGTTAGTCCGTATGTCTCATTATTAAAAAGCAAAATTTGGAGGTCTACATTGCGGCGCAATACATGCATGAGATGATTCCCACCGATGCTCAACCCATCGCCGTCCCCTGTGATAACCCAAACATCTAAGGCGGGGTTGGTAAGTTTTATGCCCGTGGCAAAGGCTGGTGCGCGCCCATGAATAGTGTGGAAGCCGTAGGTTGACATGTAATATGGAAGCCGAGATGAGCATCCGATCCCAGATACAAAAACGGTATTTTCGCGTTGTGCACCTTCTTCGGAGAGGGTTCGTTGAACCGCCTTTAGAATCGCGTAATCCCCGCACCCTGGGCACCAACGGACCTCCTGATCTGAGGCAAAATCATTTGGTTTTAAATTTTCCATCCTTGGCGTGGCAGTCATTTCTTATTCCCAAGCTTGGCGCGAATTGCGGACGAAATTTCCTTCACCTTGAAGGGTTGACCGGTAACCTTATTGAGCCCCTCTGCTGGCACGAGATATGCACTTCGTAACAGTTTAACCAACTGACCCGAATTCATTTCTGGTACCAAGATACTTTTGTAACCAGAGAGAAGACTAGCCATATTCTTGGGCATGGGATTAAGGTAGTCAATGTGAATGTGCGCTACTTTTAGACCTTCCTCATCTACTGCATGCACTGCCTCTTCAATGGCGCCGAATGTTGATCCCCATCCGACAACCGCTAAGGATCCTTCCGACGGCCCAAAGGATATCTCCTGCAATGCTAGCTCGTCGGCAATGCCGGAAATTTTTTTTGCACGAACTTCCGTCATCCGTTGATGATTTGCAGGGTCGTACGAAATATTGCTGGTGGAATAGTCTTTCTCTAATCCGCCAATGCGATGTTCCAGGCCAGGGGTGCCTGGAACAGCCCACGCACGGGCGAGAGTTTCTTCGTTCCGCATAAACGGGTGGAAACCATTGGGCTCGGTGTGGAATTTTACCGGAAATGTTTCAAGGTTCTCGATATTAGGAATGAGCCACGGTTCAGAAGCATTGGCTAAATAGCCGTCCGTTAATAGTATGACAGGGGTCATGTATTTTGTGCCTAGCCGTATTGCTTCAATCGCCATTGCGAAGCAGTTGGCTGGGGAATGAGCCGCAAGCACCACCAAAGGGGTATCCGCGTTTCGTCCGTGGACTGCTTGGAATAAATCCGATTGTTCAGCCTTGGTTGGCATGCCGGTTGATGGGCCTGACCGCTGAGAGTTGATAACAATGAGGGGTAGTTCTGCCACTACCGCAAGCCCTATTGCCTCAGTTTTAAGAGCAACACCAGGGCCAGCACTTGAAGTTACTCCGATCGATCCAGCGTAAGATGCTCCTATTGCCGCACAGGCCGCAGCAATTTCATCTTCCGCCTGAAATGTCACTATGCCTTGGGCTTTTAGTCCCGCTAAAATATGCAAAAGATTAGAGGCGGGAGTGATGGGGTATGACGCAAATACTAATTTTAAGTCTGCCAAGTGGGCTCCTGCCGCAAGGCCCCACGCCAGAGCTTCACTGCCTGTAACAGCTCGGTATTCACCAGGAGCAATTTCAGCTCGAGGTACCGCGTAGCCTTGGCCCAAGTCTGGCAACTCCGCAGTTTCTCCAAAAGCGTGACCGGCGTTAAGCGCTGCAATGTTGGCCCCAGCAATTTCTGAGCGATTTGCGAATTTCTGTTGCAGCCAATTGATGGTTGGCTCCCGATTTCGGTCGTACATCCACATCATTAGGCCGAGCGCCCACATGTTTTTACAGCGAAGGGAGTCCTTTTGGCTGAGACCAAAAGGTTTGACCGCTGCTTGAGTGAGTCGTGACATATCTAAAGCAAGAACGCGGTAGCCCTCGAGTGACTGATCTTCAATCGGATTGGTGTGGTAGCCTGCCTTGCGAAGGTTTTTTTCGCTGAAGGAATCCCGGTCAATGACAATCATTCCCCCCGGATCCAAGTCAGTAAGATGAACTTTTAATGCGGCTGGGTTCATTGCAACGAGCACCTCAGGTTCGTCTCCCGGCGTAAGAATATGCTGCGCCGAAAAATGGATTTGAAATGCAGATACGCCGAATGTGGTTCCAGCGGGAGCTCTAATTTCCGCAGGAAAGTCCGGGAAAGTTGCAAGATCATTTCCGACAATCGCGCTCGACAGAGCAAATTGGCTGCCAGTAAGCTGCATGCCATCTCCGGAGTCTCCAGCGAACCGGATGATTACGGAATCGCGCGTCTCGCGTTCATTTTTTGGCGTTTTATCGGAGCTACGTAAGCTACCTTCCATCAATTATGTCATCCAATCGCGGTGCTTATCTTTGGCCAATAGCGCTTGATGGCGGCCTGGAATCAGTCCGAGGGTTACGCTGCAAGGGGAGAAATTTGAGTCTCCCAGGTTGATCACGCACATATAACCATAGCCAGCCTAAAGACGCCACCATATCTACAGTAATTTATATTGGTGCTATCGTGCTTTGCGGTCATTTTGGTGTAGGCTTCAGGGTTACCTCGAAACTACCAGTCGGTTGCTTCCAGCCACCATCTGCCCGCCCACATTTGGTATGCCAAGCGTCGGACAGGTACCACGTGCGAGTGATGGTGTCCATACCTAGTACGACGAATTGGTAAAGCTGGCCATGCAACGCACATTAGGCCGTAGATGGATACGTGGAGATTATACTCGAAATCAGTATTCGGCTTTGCTCCGATGGGCAACTTAGGTATCAATAGGGTCCAATATAGAATGCTATGGGGGAGTTCATGGATAATCCATTTGTTGAGCAGGCGGCAGGCCTGCTCCTAAGGGCTCGCGAGGAGCATCAGAGGATAGAAGCGTTGCCGGAGGAGTGTAGACCGCAAAATATAATGGACGCCTATCTGGTACAGGACTCTTTAGTAGCGTTGCTGGATCTGGAGATCGGTGGTTGGAAGGTTGGAGCGACAAATCCTAAGGCACAAAAAATGCTGGGGACGACTGAGCCCTTCGCGGGACGTATGTTTACGCCAGCAATATTTCAGAGTCCGGCAGAACTTTCCATGGGCGAGCTATTTGCACCTGGCATTGAAGTGGAGTTGGCGTTTCGATTGGGAAAAGACTTACCGTCTGGGCGCTCTTACGGACATGACGAAGTGGCGGATTCCATTGCCGCCTTGTATCCTGCGATAGAAATAGTCGATACACTCTATACTGGTGGACTTAAGGCGGGTATTTTCCAAATTATTGCCGACAATGGCGCCCATGGGGCGTTCATTTTAGGTGACGAACTTTCAAATTGGCAACCCGTTGATCGCCTTGGGATCGCTGCAACGCTTGTTATGAACGACGTGCCGGTAAGTAGTGGTGTGGGTTCCAATGCTGCCGGCGGTGATCCCTTGGAGTCTCTGGTTTGGTTGGCAAATAAACTAGCTGGCCAAGGTAATGGTTTGGTGGCTGGAGATTTAATTACGACTGGCAGCTGTTGTGAGGCATTAGGGTGGGCAAAATCCGGTGATGTAGCGGTGGGAGCCTTCGCCGGCTTAGGGTCAATTGAAGCTCGGTTTTCCTAGTTTCGCTATCGTTCGGGCCCAACCGCTAAGCTCCGCGGTGGACAGAAAATTTATGATACGGAGTTCTACGCAATGCCGCTTCTTAAGTCTCTAATTCAGGACCAGTCGCTTTTGATTTCATCACTGATTCAATACGCGGCACAGTATCATGGGAAACGTGAGATTGTTACGCGGACGATCGATAGAAATATTCATCGTACTACTTATGCGGAAGTTTATAAACGTACCCAACAGCTTGCGAATGCCTTGGAGGCACTTGGGGCAGAGCCTGGAGATAGAATCGGGACAATTGCGTGGAATAGTTTTCGGCACCTAGAGGTTTATTACGCGACGTCAGGGGTTGGTTGCGTGTGCCACACCATCAATCCTCGTTTGTTTGTGGAGCAACTGATCTACATCATCAATCACGCAGAAGATAAGTTCTTGTTTATAGATTCATCTTTTGTGGAGCTTGTAGAGCAATTGTCGACACATCTGGAAGGGGTCAAGGGCATTATCGTAATGTGTGACCAAGAGGAAATGCCTGTAACCACGTTGGACAACACGTACTGTTATGAAAGTTTGATTTCTGGCCAGGAAGACCGGTACAGCTGGCCTAAATTTGATGAAAATACGGCATCTTCTCTATGTTACACCTCTGGCACCACAGGGAATCCAAAGGGTGTCCTTTACAGTCATCGTTCCACAGTACTTCATAGTTGGTGCGCGTCGTCTCCCGACACGCTCGGTATTTGCAACAACGACAGCCTGTTGGTGATTGTCCCCATGTTTCATGCTAACGCATGGGGGACTCCATATGCAGCCCCCATGAGCGGCGCTAAAATGGTGTTTCCTGGGCCGCACTTGGACGGAGAATCATTGGTGGAACTAATTGAGCAGGAGGATGTTACCTGTAGCGCGGCGGTTCCGACCGTATGGCTTGGCATTCTCCAATACCTTAAAAAAACCAATAAAGGACTTGGGATTCTAGAGCGTGTTGCGATTGGCGGCACTGCCGCACCACCGATTATGATACGCACGTTGCAAGAGGAGTACGGCGTACGCGTGTGCCACGCTTGGGGGATGACAGAAATGAGTCCGCTAGGGACTACGGGTATGTTGAAGAAAGACTCACTTTCTTTGCCAAAGGAGGAGCAATACAAATTACAGGAAAAGCAGGGTCGAGGTATTTACGGCGTCGAAATGAAAATCGTTGATGACGATGGCGGAGAATTACCTCGCGATGGAGTAGCGTTCGGTAATTTGATGGTTCGGGGTCCGTGGATTGCCAGTGGATACTTTAAGGGAGAGGGCGGCGAGGTATTGGATTCTGACGGCTGGTTTCCAACCGGCGACGTTGCGACACTGGATGCTGAGGGTTATATGCAAATAACGGACAGGGCAAAGGACGTCATCAAGTCTGGTGGGGAATGGATTGGTTCGATTGAGCTTGAGAATGTTGCTATGGAACACGTTGGGGTTGCAGAATGTGCGGTGATCGGTGTGTCTCATCCCAAATGGGACGAGCGCCCGCTGTTGGTTGTAGTTCGTGAGGCGGGAAGTGAAGTGACCCCAGAAGAAATACTTAAATTCTTCGTGGGCAAGACCGCGAAATGGTGGATACCAGATGACGTTGTGTTTGTGAAAGAACTTCCTCACACACCTACCGGGAAAGTACTCAAGACAAAATTGCGTAAAGATTTCGTCTCGTACGTGTTTCCCTCTCTATCGTGACATGTTTATGCATTGGTTGATATTAGGCATGATTATTAGATAGCGCGATGAAACGGGCATTTTCGATACAGTGTTTTCCGGTATTACCGTGGACATTTGGATGAAGTTCCGAATATTGGAAATCCGGTCACTCGCCATAGGCGTTTCAGCATGGGCCTTAATAACTGCGGCTGCCTGTCCCCTGTCGTCGTTTGCGCAAACGTCGGAGGAGCCAGAAATGGCGCAAGACGACCTTCGCGATTCATCTTTGCGGCAAGAAAACGAATTGGAGGGAGAGCACGAGAATATTCCAACGGCGCGATCCAAGGAGTCTGTAGAACCACAAGTCTCGCAATCGGACGTACCGGTCAGTCAACTTACCCCTCAGCAGCTTTATGAAAAGGGAAGGGCGCACGAGGCTGGGGATGGTGTCTTTCAAAATGTATCCCTTGCTTGGGCTCACTATCTTGACGCGGCGGAACAGGGACATGTTTTGTCCCAGTATCGACTGGCGGAGATGTCGTACCACGGTATCGCGGTACCACTAAATTACGGTCGGGCTGCCGAGTGGTACGAGCGCGCTGCTCTGGCAGGACATCGCCAAGCGCAGAGGATGCTTGGGAGGATGTACGCCGGCGGAATCGGTGTACCGCGTGATCCTCACCGGAGTCAGGT
>PTKD01000072.1 GCA_002938115.1 Alphaproteobacteria bacterium MarineAlpha9_Bin7
TGGGATGCGAGCGGTCTCAGAGGTTCTGGTAGCAACAGCGTTGCGGGCGAAGATATGTTTGTGCCCGCATACAGAACGGTAGCACTTCAAGATATTGTTGCGGGTCAGGCCCCAGGTTTGAGCGCAAACCCCGGATCCTTATTTCATCTTCCTTTTTTTGCCATGTTTCCGTACGTCGTTGGCCCAGTTGTATTGGGAACAGCGAAAGGAGCGTTGGACGCGTATATCACTTGGAATAAGGATAGGGTTAGTCACTACACAGGGGCAAAAATTAGTGAGCTTGTGCCAGTTCAAATGAGAGTCGCCGAGGCTTCGGCCTCGATTGAGGCAGCCGAGCGCATGCTTTTACACCGTTGCGAGGAGGTTACGTTGTTAACCGAATCTGGAATACAAATGGCCCTTGAAAAGCGTGCGGAATATCGGCGCGATGGCGCATTTGCAACGAAACTATGTGCAATGGCCGTCGACATTCTTTTTGAGGGTAGCGGCGGGAATGCCTTATATTCTGACAACTCTATGCAGAGATATTTTAGAGATATTCATGCTGCAGCCGGCCATTTTGCCTTGAGTTGGGACGCTTCCGCAACGATGTATGGCCAAATACATCTCGGGATGCCTTTCAAAGGGAACTTATAGAGCACTCTTTTTCCAGAAGAGACTATCAATATATTTTTGGTTCAGGGGAAAGCGACTTATTCTTCTTCCATGGCTTTTATGAGTGCTGCGTCTAACAGTACCTGAGTCCCCGCGACGAGATGGACATCTTCTGCGTCCTCCATCTCGTTATGACTGAGCCCACCCTTGCAGGGAATAAATATCATCGCAGTAGGGCAAACGTCAGCCATATACTTTGCATCGTGGCCGGCGCCACTAACAATGCGCATGTTGGAGTATTGGCGTAATTGTGCAGCACGTTCGACAATATGCACGCATGTCAGCTCAAAATTGGTCGGTGGTGAGTACCAGATTTCCTCGAGATTCCCACTAAGTTCGGTTTCCTTGCAAGTCGTTTCAAACTGGGTGCGCAAAGACCCGCCCATGCTAGCTAGTGCATCTGGATCTGGGTGGCGCATGTCGACAGTAAGAGAAACTTTCCCAGGAATCACGTTGCGGGAATTGGGGAATAACCGGAACTGTCCAACGGTGGCACGCCCGTACGGTTTATTTTGGACGGCAATAGCATTGATTCGCTGAACAAGGTGTGCAGCACCTATAAGAGCATCCCGTCTGGCATGCATGGGTGTGGGGCCTGCATGGGCCTCTTCTCCGACAATTGTACAATCGAACCAACGGATTCCCTGGATTCCTTCCACTACGCCAATAATTTTGGATTCTGCTTCAAGAATTGGCCCTTGTTCAATATGGGCCTCAAAGTATGCGTACACGGGTCTCTCGCCGCAGGGTACGGCACCAGCATATCCAATCTGGCTAAGCGACTCTTGGAGTGTGCATCCATCAAGGTCTTTAGTGTTTAAAGCGTCAGAGAGTTTTAGGGCGCCGGCAAATACTGCTGAGCCCATCATTGCGGGCGGAAACCTTGAACCCTCTTCGTTCGTCCATGAAACTGCCTCGATTGGGCGTAGGGTTTCGATGTTGTTGTCGTTGAGTGCTCGGATGACCTCAAGTGCGGCCAATACGCCGAAGGCGCCATCATATTTACCGCCCGTCGGCTGACTATCGAGGTGACTTCCAAGAATGATAGGCGCTAATTCGTCATTCTGTCCCCGGCGTCGGCAAAAAAGATTTCCCACCTGATCAACGTTGATCTCACAGTTGGCTTTCTTGGCCCAATCCACAAAGAGGTGCCGAGCGTCTCTATCTTCAGTTGTTGCCGCAAGCCGACATACTCCGCCTTTTTGTGTAGCACCAATCCTTGCCATAGACCTCAGAGATTCTATTAGGCGTGCTCCATTTACACTTGGCGTTTTCATCTCAAAATACGGGCCGTTTGTTGGCAAATGGATGCGCACTCTCAAAAGCGTGGCTAGCGTTTAGTACAGCTTGTTCACCGTACATAGGACCAATAATTTGTAGCCCCATAGGAAGTCCAGTGTCGCTAAATCCACAAGGAATGGAGGCTGCCGGCTGACCTGTCAGGTTGAAAGGCGGAGTAAAAGGGATCCATCCGTAAGGATCTTCACGGTATTCATCAGGGCACGGTTTTCCAACGTCAAATGCCACGAGAGGCAGGGTTGGGCATAGGAGCAGGTCATATTTTGTCAGCAGCTGGTTCATATAGATGCCGTTGGTCACACGGTCTAACTCAACTTTTTTAACAGAGAGTAAATCCAATTTATCCCCCTCTGCTGCCATCGCTTGCAGTGTCGGTTCGATTTGTTCTTTCTGTTCGGTCGGTAGCATGCTCATCAGTGTTGCAGCGCCAGCGGCAAAATGGACTAAAAAGATATCGCGGGGCGACGTCGGCCAGTTAATATTTACAGCCTCGACTGTTGCTCCAAGTTCAGTAAATATTGTGGAGGCACTTGAAACCGCGTTTGCGACCTCGGTACTCACGTTTACATCAAGTCCCAGATTGTCGCTGAAGCCAATTTTTAATCCACGAATGCCGGATCCAAGCATTTTAGTATAGTCCGCGCCATCGTATGGCAGCCCATACCAGTCCCGAGCATCAGGTTCAGCAATCACTGTTAACATTAGTGCGGCATCTCCGACCGTGCGGGTCATTGGGCCTGTGTGAGACAAAGTACCGTAGGGGCTCGCTGGGTACATCGGAACACGGCCAAAGGTTGGCTTAAGTCCGTAGATCCCGGCAAAGCAAGCTGGGATACGAATTGAACCTCCTGCATCTGTTCCAATGGCTAACTGGCCCATGCCGGCTGCGACAGCCGCACTTGCACCTCCGCTCGAGCCCCCCGGAGTCTTTTCAAGATTCCAAGGATTGCGGGTGATCCCCGTCAGTAGGCTATCGGTGACGCCTTTGTGTCCAAACTCTGGGGTCGTTGTTTTACCGAGCAACACGGCACCATGCTCTTTTAGTCGGGCAACACAAGGAGCGTCTTCATCCCAAACCTGGTCTCGTTTGACAGAACGAGAGCCTCGCAGGGTGGGCCAGCCTTCCGTAATAACCAGATCCTTTATTGTCGTTGGGACTCCGTCACAGAGTCCCTTGGGTTCGCCGGCCATCCACCGCCGCTCGGACTCTGATGCAGCCGCAAGTGCTTTGTCTGGATCTACAATGGTAAAGGCATTCAGTTTTTCGCCATCTCGTTCAATTTTAGCTATCGATGCTTGTACAGCCTCAACTGGCGAAAGGCTCTTTGCTTTGTATTTCGCTAGTAATTCGGTAGCAGACGTGTAGGCGAGTTCATCAGTCATATTAATACGTTCCTTATACTGCCCTACACTTTTCGTGTCTTTACCCTTGAACTCTAGTCGGACTCGGCCAAATTTTGGACATCAGTGCGGGCACCGTTGAACTATTTTATCATAGCTAAGAGGCGGAGTATTTCTGAATTCTATGCCGGACATAGATGTCTCTATTGATTATAGAACTTGGCTGGAGCTGGTTCTTCGTATGGTGTTCAATGTATAAGTTTCTATCAGCAGCGGCAAACGAGGGGCGGAACGTTGGCCTTGAACAGTGAGAGGCAATTCTCGGGCAAGTCAAAACTATCGTTTAGTGAACACTATATTTAAACAGTTATCATGGTAAATATTACAGATGGCAGTGATACAAATTCTTTATCCAGATGTTCTATCAGCCGACGATCACGCAGTTGAAAGAGCCATTTCAGGCGGTGATGTTGAATTTGCGATCTTCAATGAGCGCGACCCTGATAAAATTTCCTCTACAATTTGGTCTGATTGTCAGGCCATGGTTACCGGCCTTTTGATGCCGATTGATGCTCAGGTAATTTCCCGACTTGTGAAATGCAAAATAATTGCGCGTCTGGGCGTAGGTTACGACATGATCGACACTGCCGCGGCGGGCAATGCTGGGATCGCGGTTTGCAATGTACCAGATTATGGGACCAATGAAGTCGCGGACCACGCAATTGCTCTTTTGCTTTCATTCACTCGCGGGATTCCACAATATACGGAAACATATCGTACCGATCCGGATAAGGGTTGGGACTACAAGATCACACCAGCAATGACCAGGATGACGGGGAAGTGCTTTGGTATTATTGGATTGGGGCGAATAGGAACAGCGGCGGCGATGCGCGCCAAAGGATTTGGCATGAACGTCATGGCGTATGATCCTTTCGTTCCTTATGGGCAAGAGTTGGCCCTCAATATTGAGAGGGCTTACAATCTCGATGAATTGCTGAGGACGGCTGATTTTATCAGCATTCATACCCCCGCTACAGAATTGACTTATCATTTGATCAATCAGGACACGGTGTCAAAAATGAAGCCGGGCGTGATTCTCGTAAATACGGCTCGTGGACCGATTTGCGATTTGGACGCAATTTACAGTGGCCTGAAATCGGGTCAGATCGGTGCAGCAGGTCTTGATGTGTTTGATCCTGAACCTCCAGACGTTAATCACCCCTTGATGTTGGCCTGGCGTGGCAGAGAGGCATGGCTTGAGGGACGTTTTGCCGCAACCCCTCACGCGGCTTTTTTTAGCCCGACGTCCTCCAAAATTCTTCGCGAAAAAGCATTACAGACGTGTCTGGATTATTTAAAAAATAACGAACTGAGAAACTGCGTGAACGCTGAACACCTGGTAATTTAGTGCGGGCCACATGGGTCATGTGCTGGATGCTCTTGCCACATCGCGCCGACGTTTTAGTGCGTTGGGATGGTGTAGTTACGCGTCAGCGCTTGGCCGAGATTTTGTGTCTTGATACCAGCGTTGTAGGTTCGTGTGTTCTTCTTGAATTGCAATTTTTGACCACCCGGCGAATTCTATCAGAATAAAAGCTGTAATATCCGCTATCGTGAAAACATCGTTCGCAACGAATTCACTTGCACCTAGCCGCTGATCCAATATGCCTAAGAAGTGTTCCACGCGTGCGCGACCGCGAACTACTAGCTCTGGAATTTGCTCATATTTTTCAGGGCCTGCAATTGCACGTCCAGCAAATCTCTTGTTGTGATTGCGAAATGTATCTCCGGCTGGAAGGTACCCTTGAAGCTCAACTTGGCGTTGCCACATTTCCACTTGAGCTTTCTCTTTGGCATTCCGGCCCATCAATGGCGGTAAAGGCTGCAGCTCTTCAAAATAACGGCAAATGGCTACGGATTCAGCGATCAGTGTGTCATCGTCTAAGACAAGTGCGGGGACGGTGCCGGAAGGATTGATCGCACGATATTCGTTGCCTAGTTGTTCGACGTTACCTAAATCTACTTGAATAATTTCAACGTCATTTATGCCTTTCTCGGCCATAAACATTCGAGCACGACGCGGATTAGGTGCCGTCCTAAAATCGTAAAATTTCATGACAATGTCCTCCTGCGATTGCCTGCACTCTATATAACGATCGACCCAATATGAGAAGTAGATAAGTCCGCACCCGCTTTACGCATTCATTTTAGTGTTACCTGAGCTTATCTCGGATCAGGCGAGCGCCCGCGACTAGGGCCTCAAGCTTTGCATAGGCGATATGCCGTGGGAGATATTTAAAACCGCAGTCGGGAGACGCAATGATGTTTTGGGGGGAGACATATTTGAAGGCGCGCTCAATACGCTCCGCGACCACTTGATCGCTCTCCACTTCCATGTCGTCAAGATTTATGACCCCTAGTATAATTGTCTTGTTGGCAATGGGCTGCAACGATGACAAATCAAGGTTCGGTTGCGCGGTTTCGATAGATATTTGGTCGACTGTGCAGGCGCTAAGCTCTTCAAGAAAGTAGTAATGGTCGGGGCGATCCTTAATCATTGCTGCATAACCCATGCACAAATGCAAAGCAGTCGTGCCACTAATACCTTCGAGAGCCCGATTAATGGCGGGAATGGCATATTTTTTCGCAGGTTCGGGCCGGGCCTGTACCCAAGGCTCATCGATCTGGACCACGTCTGCCCCAGCCGCAAACAGGTCGCGGATTTCATCATTGACCGCTGCGGCGTAATCCATCGCAAGCGCAACCGGGTCGTTATAATACTGATCCTCAACCTGCTGTGACATCGTGAATGGGCCGGGCAGGGTTGCTTTTATCATGTGATCAGTGTTGGCACGCAAAAAAGCTATGTCGGCAACGCCTACTGGGCGAGTGCGTCTAATTGGACCAATTACCAGAGGCACTGGATTTGGTGTCCCCTTACGTGAGATTGCTGTACCGGTCTTTTCTGGATCCAGGCCGTCGAGTGCGGTGGCGAAATGATTGGAATAGCTCTCTCGCCGCATTTCACCATCGGTCAGGACATCAATACCGGCCCCCTCCTGATCCCGAATGGCGAGCAGTGTTGCGTCATCCTGGGCTTGGTGCAGCCAAGGATCTTCAATCCTCCAGAGGTCCCCTCGTCGTGAGCGGGGCGGCGAACCGGAGGCAAGTGAGGCCCGATCTATCAGCCAGTCCGGCTGGGCATAGCTCCCGACCACGGAAGTAGGAATAAGCGGCATCGTTTTTGTCATCGTTCTCGCTCACCATTGTAAGTCGCAAGTTTACAGAGTGCCCTTATAATATTTTTGCGAACTACCTCAGTCTAGTGAATTGATTTTGCGGTCATTGCTCGCCAACGGAGCACCATCTGCGTAGAGTATGTTCGTTGCATTGTGAAACTGTTACGAACTGATGGCGTCATCGCAACGGGTTATTGCTGCGCCCTATTTACCGTATGTTTGAATAAGTTGTGGACGTTTTGTGCATGGCGGAGATGGGTGGAGAAGTGATAAAGATTGTATGTGGAGATAGGCAGTGGGCTAGGAATACGCTGGCTGGTCTGTTGTGTATTCAGGAGCTCTTTTGAAGGTTGTGTAATGTAGCACCAATAGGAATGCTGATTCGATGACGAAAATATTGCTTTTGCAGGGGGCCAACATGTCCTGGCTTGGTCGGCGGCAACCCGAAATTTACGGCACGACGACCGCAGATCAACTGAATGAAATGCTACGCTCCCACGCGGGCGAGCACGATTATGATTTGGACATCTTTTACACTCATGTTGAAGGAGAGGCCATCGCCCGCGTATTCCAGGCGGTTGAGGAAGGCGTTGATGGGCTTGTGATGAATCCAGCGGGATTCACTTACCGCGGCGAAGCCCTGCGTGACTGTATTTTGGATTGTGCGGAGTTGCCTTATATAGAAGTCCATATCTCGAATTTGGCCAAACGTGATGTGAAATCGGTATTGGCATCTGCAGCGGACGGTATGCTGATGGGATTTGGCCTTCAGTCTTATCTGTTGGCGCTCGATGCCATGTTGGATTTATTGCGGAAGAGAAATGAATGAGCGGGCCCAGGATTCAACCAAGCATTCTTGATATCGCCCCCTACGTGCCGGGGCTTTCAAGTGCCCCTAGTGATAAGCGCTTGGTGAAATTATCTTCCAACGAGACTCCACTCGGTACTAGTCCACTTGCAGTAGAGGCATACCGCGGGTCCAGTGAACTTTTACACCTGTACCCCGACGGCTCGGCGAAAAAGTTGCGAACGGCAATCGGTGATCGTTACGACCTGGATCCGAAACGCATTGTGTGCGGGAATGGTTCAGATGATTTGTTGTACCTGCTCGCTACTGCGTTTGCAGGAACCGGCGACGAAGTTCTGTTAACGAAACATGCATTCGCGATGTACGAAATTGCGGCACGGTCCGTAGGAGCTACTCCGGTGATAGCTCCTGCCCGTTCCCTCGGATCTGACGTTGACAGTTTGCTGAAACATACCACTCTAAATACACGGATGTGTTACCTGGCGAACCCGAACAATCCGACAGGGACTTTTGTGCCATCGAGGGAGGTAGAACGCTTGCGTGATGGATTACCCGATCATGTTGTGTTGGTGATTGATGCAGCTTACGCGGAATATGTGCGTCGGGAAGATTATTCAGATGGTATCGAGTTGGTAGATCGTCATGACAATGTGATTGTGACCCGCACGTTCTCAAAAATTTATGGGCTTGCCGCATTGAGGCTTGGTTGGTTGTATGGTCCCCCGGAAGTAATCGAGGCGCTTAACCGCATCCGCTGTCCATTTAATGCCAACGGAGCGGCGCAGGCAGCCGGCATTGCAGCGTTGGCAGATACAGCCTTTGTTGAGGCTGCGGTGACACATAATGAAAAATGGCGACCATGGTTAGAAATGGAACTCGAAGCTATCGGTTTAATCGTCCATCCAAGTATAGGAAATTTTGTACTTGTTGAATTTGAACGCTCGTCAGACCGAAGTGCCCGAGAGGTTTACGAATATTTACTCCGGAACGGTGTCGTCGGCCGAGAATTAAGTGGATATGATTTAGAGGATTATCTGCGTTTCACGGTGGGCCTCGAAGAGGACAATCGTCTGTTAGTCGACTTGCTTTCTGAGTTTTTGGCGTCGGCCAACCAATAGGCGGACGGATAGTTTTAGTGCCAAATTATAACGTCCAATGTTGACGAACGCAGTTTTTGAGTTTGCGGTCAGTGTTGGAGCAAAGTTAAGAGAGCGTTTTCCCCCCGGTGTGTCGCCAGTCGCGGGCAGTACAATGAAGATAATCAATGCAGTTCTCATGAGTGCCTTCCTGGTCACGGCTGTGGCGTCTAGTGCAAACGCACTAAGGATTACCAATGGCACCGATCATAGTTTGAAAGTGACCGCGGAGAAATGGCAACGCCGCATTAATCCTGGAGATAGCGCGGTTTTCACTCCCACTAATCCGCCAGTGCTATTGCATTTGGAGATTCTACATTTCTA
>PTKD01000073.1 GCA_002938115.1 Alphaproteobacteria bacterium MarineAlpha9_Bin7
GATTTCCCACTCCGCCGCGGCTTTGCGATCCGGACACCAAAAGGGATTCCGTTCAATCTCGGCCCAATCCCATTCAGATCGGTTGACAGCCTGATCACCAATTTGGATCAATGCTCCTCGAATCTTGATTTCATCACTAATCACTTTTCTCGCCACTGCCCCAGCAGCCACACGCATCGCGGTTTCACGCGCGCTTGACCTTCCACCGCCCCGGTAATCTCGCACTCCGTATTTTTCCAAGTATGTATAGTCCGCATGAGCCGGCCGGAATTTTTCTGATATTTCGCTATAATCCCGTGATCGTTGGTCTTTATTTTCTATAATCAGGCCGATTGGCGTCCCTGTAGTCACACCTTCGAAAACGCCCGAAACAATTTTAACTGCGTCGGGTTCTCGGCGTTGTGTCGTAAAGCGCGACTGGCCTGGACGACGACGGTCCAGCCAGTACTGTATGTCAGCTTCGGTAAGTGCAAGTCGAGGTGGCACCCCGTCAATCACGCAACCAATTTCAGCCCCATGGCTTTCGCCCCAGGTAGTGAATTGAAAGGCCTGTCCAAAACTGTTGCCAGGCATCCGCCCACTACACCGTTGAAATATCCGGTGCATCCGGTCTTTTCATGCCAACCACATGATAACCGGAATCGACATGGTGTACTTCTCCAGTCACGCCGGAACTCAAGTCACTCAATAAATACAAAGCCGCTCCACCCACATCTGCGATCGTAACATTGCGTTGCAACGGCGCATTCAACTCATTCCATTTTAGAATGTAACGAAAATCCCCGACCCCGCTTGCCGCTAAGGTTTTAATTGGTCCAGCTGAAATCGCGTTCACACGTATACCATCCCCACCTAAGTCTGCGGCGAGATACCGCACGCTGGCTTCCAACGCCGCTTTGGCAACTCCCATTACGTTGTAGTGTGGGATCACTCTTTCAGCACCGTAGTACGTTAGGGTTAACAAACTTCCACCTTCACGCATTAGTGCTGCCGCCCGCTGACAAATTGCCGTAAACGAGTAGCAAGAAATTTGCATGGTCTGTGCAAAATTTTTGGGACTAGTATCGACATAACGGCCTTTCAACTCTTCCTTATCGGAGAAAGCAATTGCGTGAACCACGAAATCCAGGCCATCCCAACGGTCAGAAATGTCATCGAATACTGCGTCCAGTGCATCATCATCATTGACATCGCACGGCAACACGACATTCGAACCCAGTGACTCTGCGAGCGGCCCCACCCGGCGAGCTAAAGCATCTCCTTGATATGTAAATGCAAGTTGGCCACCGTGCTCGGCGACTGAGCACGCAATACCCCAAGCAAGCGAACGCTCGTTCGCGACCCCCATAATCAATCCCCTTTTGCCTGCCATTAATGGCTCCGCAGAGGGCATGATCTCGGGCCTTGGCTCACTCATCTATCACCTCTCATATAAAATTCTAGCACTTTACTGGACCCACCCTAACGGGATACCAAATCTCACCCTATAGAAAGGAGAGAAAGAGAAAACATGCTGCAGGACTTGTAACAAAGCGCCTTAAGACGCTCAATTCACGTTTTGTTACGAAATATTACAAATTAATACTCTGGGCCATATTTACCTGCCGCCATCGCTTCACGCGGAACCTTACAGATTGCCAGGAAGAAAAACCTGGTGATGCAATAGACGAAACCCATACCAAAAGCTGCGATCATGCGGTTCATTAATCGGTCTATTGACAGATATTGGCGAGTCATGGGAGCCATCCATAATTCTGCTTCCATAATATACCCGTTATGTACAACAAGTCCGTCGTTTGATTACTTTCCGGTAAAATTGGCCTTGCGCTTCTCAACAAATGCAGCCACCCCTTCTCGGTAGTCCTCGCGACCGGCACAATCGGCAAAACATTCACCTTCAAATTGCAGTTGAGATTCAAATTCGTTCTCTAGACTCCGGTACATTAATTTTTTGGCCATCCCATGCACGTGAGTAGGTCCATTGGCCAAACGCTGAACGAGCTTATCAGCTTCCCCGTCTAAATCTTCTGAAGGTACGACAAAATTCACTAACCCCATATCCGACATTTGACGCGCACTATACCGGTCGCCCAGCAGTGTCATCTCAAGGGCTCGCTTTATACCTATTGCCCTCGGCAAATGAAAAGATGAAGAGCCATCTGGAGTGGTTCCAATATGACAATAAGCCAAAGTGAAAAAGGCATCTTCCTCTGCAATTACCAAGTCGCATGCGGATACTAGAGATACTCCTGCACCGGCCGCCGCCCCCCGAACTTTTGCTACGATGGGCTTCCGCATCCGACGCATTGAAAACATGATTGGATGTAAATCATGGATACGGTGCAAAAAATATCCCTGTATCTCGTCACTTTCATTGCTATTGAGGTAATCATGCATTTGCCGCACGTCTCCCCCGGCCATGAAGTGATCACCAGCACCGGTAAGTACAACACATCGTATATCCTCGTTAAATTCGAGCTCGTGAAGCGTTTGATCTAGTAGTTGCCGCATTTCCATAGATAGGGCGTTGCGCACTTTCGGCCTATTCATGGTCAATGTAGCAATTCCTCCGTCGATCCTTACTTCAAGATCAGTCATATGGCGTTTCCTTCTGAATTACGAACATTGCCTTTTGGATCTGAGTTTGCATAAGACTTCAAGCCTGGCTGTCTTGACAAGACACAGGAGAAAAATCATCTCTTTGGCGGCGTGTACTATCAGTAAAGTGTTGTATTTATGGTATCTACCAATCAGGAAACCAGGGAAATGGGCTGGTATTTTACTGCTCAATATGTCACCAGTGGATCAGTACCTTCCCAGCACAGGTCAGAATAAGAACCAAGGCTTCAGCAAATAACCCTCAATCAAGCACAGGCCAATGCCTATGAAACTCTTTGGCTATTTTCGTTCATCCGCTGCTTATCGAGTCCGCATCGCGCTAAACCTTAAGGGGCTAGAGTGGGAGTCTGAATCCATTCACCTTACAAAGGATGGAGGTAAACAGTATGAAGACAAGTACCGCTTAATTAACCCACAGGCTTTGGTGCCCACCCTTCAGGAAGAAACAACGTACCTTACTCAGTCACTGGCGATTATGGAATATATCGAGGAAACCTACCCGGAACCCCCTCTCCTCCCTGGCAGCTCAACGGCGCGGGCTCGTGTCCGAGCATTGGCATTATCAATTGCGTGCGACATCCACCCGCTAAATAATCTGCGGGTCTTAAAGTATTTGACCGAAACTATTGGCACAGACGATGGTACTCGTATGTCGTGGTATCACCATTGGATTTCGACTGGGCTTGACGCGCTAGAAAAAATGCTCGCTGGCCATCCAGATACAGGATCTTTTTGCCACGGGGACAGTCCTGGGTTTGCTGACACATGTCTAGTGCCGCAAATTTTCAACGCCAATAGATTCGACTGCGATCTCACACCTTATCCGACGATCCTGCGCATCAACAAAAATTGTTTAGAGTTGGATGCCTTCCAAGCCGCCTCACCAGACAATCAACCCGATGCTTAGTGAATCGATTCATATGTGGTGGTCCTGTTGAAACGAAAGTGGCAGATGGCTGAGGAAAAACGCGATACCTGCTGCCTTTAATTTTAACGATCGATACGGCCCCGTTTTTTCCGAATCATCTGCGTAATAACGATACCAGTTAGCAATAAAGCACCCACTGTGTCGCTACGCCAATCACCGTGGAGCAACGATGCAGCCGCGAGGATAGCCACAAATCGTTCGGGTATTGTCAAAGCAACAATTAAAAAACCTTGCACCGCAGTAGCTAAAGCAATCACGCCCACTACTCCCGTAGCGAACGCCAGTATGATTTCTCCGGCACTTCCAATTGACAACAGAGCGGGACTGTAAACCATCACAAACGGTACCAGGTAGACAGCGGCACCAAGCTTCATCGCGGTTAGTCCGGTTCTTTGCATCGGCGTACCAGCAATCGTCGCTGCAGCATATGCAGCAACGGCAACCGGTGGAGTGATGGCAGATATAATGGCATAGTAGAAAACGAAAAAATGTGCTGCTAGTGGCTCGATGCCGAGCTTGATAAGAGCTGGAGCCCCAAATATGGCAACAATCATATAGGCTGCCGAAGTGGGCAGCCCCATACCCAAAATGATGCAACTGACCATCACCAGGAGTAGCGTTAGTAACAAATTACCGCCGGTAATATTGATCAGGATTGAGGTGAATCTAAGGCCAAGGCCACTCAATTCGATGGTCCCGACCACCAGAGCTGCAATGAAAAGTGCGGCAGCGATAGGTGCTATTCGCCGGGCACCAACCTCAAATGCACCTATCAGGGCACGCAAGCTAAGCTGGGTGTGCGGTCGCAAAAATGAAAACAGCACAGTGCAAACTACACCCGCAAACGCAGCATAAAATGGCGTCGTCCGATCGATGAGAAGTATAACAACGACAACCAAAACCAATAGCATGTGAATATCTAAACGAATTTCTCTTCGCGCCTTTCGCACCTGATCTAATTCCATTGCGGGTAGGTCAAATTTTTTGGTTTCTAAATGAACCATAAAATACACAGCAAACAGATACAGGAATGCGGGTAAAGCGGCAGCCTTAGCAACTTGCACATACGGTGTCTGCGTGAAATCCGCTATCAGAAAAGCTGCGGAGCCCATTATCGGTGGAACTAACTGACCACTAGCCGAAGCCACCGCCTCGACAGCCGCGGCAAATTGACGCTTAAATCCAGTTTTAATCATTAGAGGGATCGTAAAAGTGCCAGTCGCATAAACGTTGGCAACCGCGGCTCCAGAGATAGACCCAAATAGTCCACTTGCCAACACTGCAGCCTTACCCGGTCCTCCGGGTTGTTGCCCCATCAATCCCGCAGCAAGGTTCATAAACAGATCCCCACCGCGAGCTTTTTCAAGCACAGCACCAAGAAGCACAAACATCAGAACATATGTCGCTGAAATCCCCGTAATTGAGCCATAGAGCCCCTGCGTCGTAAAAAACAAGTGATCAACAAGACGCATCGGGTCGACTGCCGCCTGATTGAGTGGCCCGGGAAAATATGGTCCGAATAGGCAGTGCACTAAAAACAACGCAAGCAATGCAACAAGCGTGATCCCCACTGCACGTCGACAAGCTTCCATTGCCAATGTGATCGCGACCATCGCAACTATCCAGTCGGTGATGGTCAGGTCAGTAATGTACGGGTACCGTTCAACTACGTAGTTATAGTTCCCATAAATATAAATGGCAGGGAGCCAGGACAATACAAACAACGCCCAATCATACCAAGGGACATGCCCAGTTTGTCGTTCTCTTCGGAACCCATAAACTAGGAAAATCATAGAAACATACATCGCCACATGAGTCGGGCGGAATTTCATTACCTCCGGAGCACCAACTGCCGCGGCAGCCAAATGATAAAGGATAACTGAAACAGCAAACCAACGAAGCAACACACCAGAAATCCCAGCAAGCGTCCGCTGACCACCCATTGTTACTGGGCCTTCCGATCTCCCAAACACGTCGCCCAAAGCACCCCTGAGGAAGGGCAACAACGCGCTCAATATGGCCACTAGCGCGACAGCGGCAGGCAGCCAATCAATAGGAACAAGTGGGTTGAGATAAGGAAACTCGCCAATCAAAAAATCAGGCCGATGGTAGACGTAGAATATTGGCAAGCAGCCAACAAATAGTTTACTTAACTCCGCAAAACTCTGACGCCCAGTCTTTTCAAGCGCCGGCAATCCAAATCCTATTGCCAAAATAAAAAAGTATATGGCAATTATTGTTGGATGGGTGGATTGTGCAACAACCCCACCAAATCTTTCCGAGAACAAATGGCCTAAGATGATTGCTACGGCCAACCATCGCGCCAACAATGCAAACCAAGCATTTGTTTGAGCAAAGCTCAATTTAGATACAATCGCCTGACCGCCATCTAACATGTCTGGTCCCTTTTAGACCGCCTACACGGATGATCGATCGCCGTAATCACTGCGACGGAGCACTTAACTGATAAAAAGGCACTTTTGACTGCAATAAAATTCCGATTTTACATTCACTTTTCTAAGGCAGCGTTGTTTAAACAACCCCCCTAAAATTGGTGTACCCGAGCCGTCAAATAAGCTCGCAGATGCACGGTTACTTTATTATCCCTTGTTCACGATAATAACGCTCCGCACCAGGATGTAGTTGAAGCGGGAGGTCAGCGGCCGCAGTGGCAGCGTCAATATTGAACGCGCGATATGCCAACGCCAGATCCTCTCGATGCTCAAATATCAACTTAGTCATCACGTAAACCAAATTCTCCGCCATGTCCTTATGGCAAATAAAGATTGTATGGCGCTTAATGGTTGCGACATCACTGTCTTGGCCCTCATACGTCCCGGCGGGAATAACACCAGGCGTGTAACCAAAATCTTCAGCAAGAATCTTGATTACCCTTTCGTCCAATGGCAGCAAAATAACTTCGCGGGATGAAACCAAATCCGTGAATAGTGGTGCTCCGAGCAAATCGTTGTACATCAAAGCATTTAAATGACCATCTTTGAGGCGATCTACCATCTCTCGGAATTGCGAATGAATAACCCGCCCACCGTGCTCCCTAATATTCTCATAGCTGTAACCGTGCAATTCTAGGGCTCGCTTTGCCGATAGTTCTGATCCTGTTCCACGAGGCCCAGTATCCACCCTAAGTTCAGGCTTCTCCGTGGCCAAATCTCCCATGGAATGAACTCCTAGCTCCGCAGCCACAAAAACGTGCATTCGAGCCTCAAAACCAACATTGGCAATAGCTCGGATTTCGGTGAGGGCCTCTGTGTAAGGTGCTTGCCCAATAACCGCCGATCTCAGGTCGTTCGTGAAAGAAAGGCCAAACTGGGCACCACCTTTGTTGATGGCAATGGGATTGGACACCGAACCACCAGGTACGATCGCGTACGCCAATCCTTCCACATGCTTAGAGAAGACATCAAACATTGCCGTATTCATTATAAAATAACTGCCGCCGATGGAGCCGGCAGTAACCGTGACATGGATTGAATCAACTGTACGGTCAGCGGCCACGATTGGCGTAACCAGGCTGAAAAACCACAACGAAACAGCACTGATAATTTTGAGTATCATGTATCGAATCATTACTGAACCTGCTGGTATGCAATTTCAAAGATGGTTAATTAGCATAACGCATCTCACAAAATACGCTGTTTGATTTTCTGCCATTGACGTGCTCAAATTAGTTGATGGCCCATATTGCTTTTTTTGCATTGATTTCCCTCATTCTCACTTTCTCACAGGTATCAAATGCTTGGAGCCTACCACCGTGCGATTCCGACCGTGAAAATGCATGGCACAACTGCCAGGGAACATGGACGGGCCCAGATAGTGCAGAATACTCTGGGGAATGGAAAGATGACAAACGACATGGCCAAGGCACCATAACTTGGCCCGGCGGACAAAAATACGTTGGCACATGGAAAAATGATAGGCGGCATGGTTATGGCACTCATACCCGGCCAGACGGCCTAAAGTATGTAGGTGAGTTTAAAGACGACCATCCACATGGTCAGGGAACATGGACATGGACGGACGGGCAAGAATACGTTGGTGACTTTAAATATGGGAAGCCAGAAGGTTACGGTACTCACGTATGGCCAGACGGGCACCAATACGCCGGTGAATTTGTAGCGGGCTTATCACATGGCCGTGGCACGTACACGTGGTCCAACGGCAGAAAATATGTTGGGGAATGGAAATACGATAAAATGGATGGGCAAGGAGTTGTCACATTTGTAGATGGACGGGTCTGGTCAGGGGAATTTAAACAGGGAGAATGGGTTGACGGACAACAGTATGCGCCAGGAGAAGCTCCTCCAGAAATAGTGGCCCCAACCAAACAGTGAACACGAGAAGCAACGCTTTGCGGGGCGTTGACACGTGCCATCAACATCATCACTATTTAAATTCGGGATTATGGGCCATCGGGATCGAATTCTTTCGCATCTTCGCCGCGGAAGTTTAGTTCGATCGTGATTCCATCAGGGTCTTTCATGAATATTTGATGAATATCAAACGCCGGTACCTTACGATGAATCATTTCCGCTTCATGCGTGCTGGCCCTAACGACAAACTCTCTTACATCGCTACCTCGAAACGCAATATGGTCTATTGCTCCCGATCCGACCGACTTCCCTTCCTTTGGACCCGTATAGTCTTCCATTTCCGGGCTAGAGTCCGCCGAAGTCAAATGGACGCATGCGGTGTCTCCTAAATAAATCCAGTATCCCGGGAAATCAAATGGTGGTCGTTCGCCCACTCTCATGCCAAGTACGTCGCAGTAAAACTTTTTGGTCGCCTCCATGTCAGAAGCGCGGATGTTAAAATGTTCCATAACCTCTAGCGGCATGGCTCTCCTCCCCATTGAAAACTAATCGCAGCTCGTGATTTTTTCTTAAAACCAATCGTACCGCAAGCTCTGGGTTGCCCATTAGGTATTTAAATTTCCCCAACTTGTTACTTTGGTCAGTCGCACTGCGATGACTGGCAACGATTTCAGTTTCATTTCAAGCATTTGCGGGTACCGACCCCGAAGCAGTTCTTG
>PTKD01000074.1 GCA_002938115.1 Alphaproteobacteria bacterium MarineAlpha9_Bin7
GAGAGGCCGCGACAGGTTGACATCCGTTTCATCATTTCCTCAAGTTATTCTGCCAGTAATACTTGGAATAGTGGATAATTGGAGCGTATCGGTTACATTTGCAAGCTTAGGTGTGCTTCTTATATAGAGTCGACCGAAGCAGGCAAAGGTTACTTTAGACATTGAAAACGAGACAATGGGGTGTGAAAGAGCTAAAAAAGACGCCCAGAAAGACTAGAAACTGATGAATTCCATAGAAGCTTGTTTTGGTGTCGGTGAAGTTGTTCGTCACAAATTATTCGACTATCGGGGCGTGGTGTTTGATGTTGACGCCTGCTTCTCTGGCACAGAGGAGTGGTATAATCAGGTGGCAAAAAGCCAGCCACCAAAAGATAAACCTTGGTACCATTTGTTAGTCGACGGCGCATCTCATACCACTTATGTCGCTGAGCGCCACCTTGAGACGGATCCTAATTCCGGACCTGTCAATCACGCCCTAGTCGGAGCTATATTTAAGCGTTTTGAGAATGGTTTCTATGTCCCGAAGATCGTGGCCAACTGAAACAGATGTGTCAGAAGCTTGTGTACTGTTTCTGATACCAAAGGTTTGCGGTGAGTTTTGGTAAACTTTTTTCTACCATCATATTTTAAGGCTAGATTAGTCGAGGCAGTAATATTTTGACAGTTGAGTCACCCGATTCCTCTGGCGTGAATGCATCCCAAGATGGGTCGTCTGAGTACCTATCAACTGGTGCATTGGTGATGAGATTGGTACGTGGTTATTTACTCCCCTACCGCGTTATGTTGGGGGCGGCAATGTTGTGCATGGTCGTGGCTGCCGCTTCGCAACCTCTGCTTGCTTGGTTGATGGAGCCGGTAGTTAGAGATGTATTCATGAACCATGATCAAACGATGCTGGTGCTAGTCCCGCTTGCAATAATGTGCATCATGTTGATCGGCGGTGCTGCGAATTTTGGGCAGTCCGTGCTAATGAATTGGGTTGGGTTGCGTATCGTTTCTGATCTTCAACAACGCGCGTTTTCCCATCTAATCAATCTTGATCTTGCTTTTTTTAGGCGTACTTCAACGGGTAAATTAATTGCCCATTTGACCAGCGACGCCTATCTGATTAGGCAGGCAACCTCAAGTACGTTGACTAGTTTGGTTAAGGATTTGCTTACGGTTACCTTCTTGGTCGCGCTCATGTTTTACGAAAATTGGCGACTAGCGTTGGTGGTTTTCTTCGTATTTCCCATGGCTGCTTGGCCGATTAGTAGTCTTGGCAAGCGAATGCGAAAAGTGGTTACCACTACCCAGGTAGAAATTGGGTCATTTACCACGTTACTGACCGAAACCTTTCAGGGCGTAAGGCATGTTAAGGCTTATGGGATGGAGAAGTACGAGAGCAAGCGCGCTGAGGCAATGATTGAGCGACTGTTTGCTTTGTACATGAGAGCTACTCGAACGCGGGCCATGACCACGCCAATGATGGAAGGACTTGGGGGGGTAGCTATTGGAGTAGTGATTTGGTACGGGGGTAGCCAAGTCATCGCTGGAGAGTCTGAGCCAGGCGCATTTTTTGCCTTGTTCACCGCTTTATTACTGGCCTACCGACCGATAAGAAGTATTGCCAACCTTAATACAGCTCTGCAGGAGGGTTTGGCCGCCGCTCAACGGGTTTTTACCGTCCTTGATCAAGAAACGGATATTGTAGAAAGAGACGATGCTCGTAGTTTATCGATGAACGGTGGATGCATAAAATTTAATTCCGCCAAATTCAGTTACGTGAACGCAGTACCGGCTATTCGAGATGTCACCATTGAGGTGCCGGCTGGTCACACCGTAGCTCTGGTGGGGCCGTCAGGAGCTGGCAAGTCGACGTTACTTAATTTGATTCCGCGGTTTTATGATGTCGAATCAGGGAATGTTCAGGTGGACGGCCAAGACGTTCGTTCGCTGACTCTCCATTCCCTTCGTAAAGCTATTGCGCTAGTTAGTCAGGATATTGCTTTATTTGATGACACCGTTCTAGCTAACATTGCGTATGGTCGGATGGAGGCTGATAAGGAAGCAATTGTGGCAGCAGCTAAATCAGCTGCCGCGCATGATTTTATCATGTCTTTGCCGGACGGCTACGATACATTAGTCGGCGAGCGTGGGGCAAAGTTATCTGGCGGCGAGTCTCAACGTATCGCAATTGCGCGCGCGTTACTTAAGAACGCTCCGATCCTGCTGTTAGATGAGGCAACGGCTGCTCTTGATGCCGAGTCTGAACGAGAAGTGCAAAATGCGCTGGCTACACTTAAACGCGGACGTACCACTCTGGTAATAGCACACCGATTAGCCACAGTTCGCGATGCTGATTTTATTTATGTCCTTGATAAGGGGCGTGTGGTTGAACAGGGCTCGCACGATGAATTGTTGTCAAAGGAGGGGCTGTATAGCCGATTGTATTCGCTGCAATTTTTGGGCCGTACTGTATCCACAGATGTTGAAGAATCAGATGAAATTGATACGTCGATTTCCTCGGCGCAAGTTTACAACCCTATTGCTTAATTGGCTTTAGGTCGTGGGATTCCTTTTGTTAGAAATTTGAGTGGTCTGATGCTGGGTCTCTATCGAGCAGCAACAATTGCAACGGGTCCTCTGGCAGGGATAATTCTACGTCGCAGGGCATCCCAAGGAAAGGAAGATTCTTCTCGACTGGGGGAGCGATTTGGTCGGCCATCGGCTTTGCGGCCTCCTGGCGCGCTGGTGTGGATACATGCGGCGAGTGTAGGAGAGTCTCTATCCGTCCTGCCTTTGGTAAATCGCATACTTGATGCGCTTCCGAGGGGCAATGTGTTGTTAACAACCGGCACCTTAAGTTCTGCCCAGCTGTTACCGGGACGATTGCCAGAAAGGGCTTTTCATCAATTTGTGCCCATAGACCGGCCTGATGCTGTGCGCGGTTTCCTAGATTATTGGAAGCCCGATATAGCAATTTGGGTCGAATCTGAGTTGTGGCCAAACTTGCTGAGGGCTACCCAGCTCCGTCATGTACCCACCATATTGGTGCAGGGTCGTATGTCGGAAAGGTCCCACCGTTATTGGCGGTGGGCCCGCGGCCTAATTGCACCACTCTTAAAAGATTTCAGCGAAATTTTGGTTCAAACTGAAGAGGATGCAATTCGCTTCAATGACCTCGGTGCGCTTGAGCCGACAGTCACTGGTACGCTTAAATACGCTGCGCCGCCACTTACTGCGGTGGAAACAACATTGGAAGAAATGGAGGCGTTGCTCAGTCTTCGCACGCGGTGGCTCGCCGCCAGCATTCATCCTGGTGAATTCAAAGTGGTGTGTCAAACACACTTGGCGCTTCGGTCTCAATTCCCGGATTTACTCACTATTGTAGTGCCCCGTCATCCATCTAGTGCTTCAGAATTTGAGAGGGTCTCTATTGCAAGTGGCGTGAAGTGTGCTCGACGTAGTAGGGGTACTAAGCCTTCGTCGGAAACAGCTATTTATATAGCTGATACTATGGGTGAGCTTGGTCTCTTTTACCGTGTATCACCCGTATCTCTCATTGGGGGAAGCTTCATCGATCGTGGTGGCCAGAATCCAATTGAAGCAATCCAGCTTGACTGTGCTGTACTTACTGGACCGTCTATGTTCAATTTTTCAGAAGTAATGGAGGACCTTGGGCAAGTTGGTGCGGCATGTCGTGTAGAGACGGCAGGCGAGCTATCAGAGGCGGTGTCTGGGCTACTTGCCGCACCGGAGCGTGCCGCGCACCTTTCCAAACAGCAAAAAAAAGTTATCGCGGCAAAAGCGGTAGTAATTGATACAGTTTTTGAAACACTTGTTCATCACTTACCGACCGCGGGATAGTGTATGAAGGCGCCAAGCTTTTGGACAGAAGAAGGGATAACAGCGAGGTTATTGAGCCCAGCTGGAGTGGTTTTCGGTGTGTTTGGGCGTTGGCGTTGGCGGCTTGCCAATCCAGTGAAGGCAGGCATCCCGGTAGTTTGTGTGGGAAATCTTGTGGCTGGTGGTGCAGGAAAGACACCCGTTGCTCTATCCTTTGCAACCCTTTTGCAGCAAAAGGGTTATGCAACGCATTTTTTATCAAGAGGATATGGCGGAACAATCCGAGGTCCACACCGGGTTGATAGCCGGTGCGATAGCCCAACTATGGTCGGAGACGAGGCTTTGTTGTTAGCTGCTGTTTCTCCCACGTGGATTTCCATCGATCGTGTTGCAGGAGCGCGGGCGGCTGCTCACGCTGGCGCAGAAATTGTCGTAATGGATGACGGTTTTCAAAATCCATCACTCGAAAAGGACTTGTCTGTCGTGGTGATAGACGGCAACTATGGTTTTGGGAATCACCAATTGATTCCGGCGGGTCCGCTACGTGAGCCGGTTGAGGATGGCTTGGCTCGCGCCGATACGGTGGCAATTTTGGGCGTGGATAATGCTGGCGTACGCAAACAAATTCCCAATCACGTGCCGGTAATAACGGGAAAACTTGTTGCAGGACCCGAAGGTTCGCTGCTTTCCGGTCGCCGGGTCCTTGCTTTTGCCGGCATTGGCCGACCGGAGAAGTTTTTTGGCATGCTGGAAGAGTTGGGATGCGACTTGGTGGGGAGTCACACGTTTTCTGACCATCATCATTATCGGAAGGAAGAACTGCTCGTACTTGCCGAGGAGGCACAAAACTTGGATGCGACCCTCATTACTACGGCTAAGGATGCTGTTCGAGTCCCGGCAGCGGATAGAGGTATGATTGAGGTGCTTACTGTTACGGTCTCCTGGGATGATACTAGCGCAATCCATTCATTACTTAGCGCCTTGGGTCGTTGACCGGTGGTAGCGAGCGAACACTCGATACCTTTGCTTCAGAGGTTCCGTTATGTCGTAGAGTTCCTTGTTCTTTGGGCATTGTTTTCATTGTTCGGTGTTCTCTCACTTGATAAGGCGTCTGCATTGGGAGGTTTTCTCGGAGCCAAGATTGGCCCGCACCTTTCTATAACGCGTCGAGCCCTTATCAATCTCAGAATAGCTTTCCCAGATTGGTCGGACTCTGAGGTTATGGCGATCGTGCGAGGAATGTGGGATCACCTTGGAAGGGTGGTTGCAGAATACCCCCATCTTGGGGAGTTCGACTTTTATAGCGGTGATGGACGTATGCAGCTAATTGGAGCTGAATACCTGGATGAATTACGTGATGATCAAATTGCAGGGATATTTATTGCTGGGCATATCGGGAATTGGGAGTTGGGTTCTCTTGCTGCAACACAGCGTGACCTGCCGTTAGTCAATATCTATCGTGCTGCTAACAACCCGTACGTTGAGAAATTGATTCAGCGTGCTCGTGATCCAATTGGCGTTCGCTATCATCCAAAAAGTTTGCGCGGGGCAAGAGCACTTTTGAAAGCGGTGAATCGGGGTGATCACGTGGGGATAATGGTGGATCAAAAATATAATGAGGGTATCTCTGTCCCCTTTTTTGGCACAAATGCTATGACCACCACCGCGCCTGCTGATATTGCGATCCGATACAAGATACCATTGGTACCGGTACGTGTGGAGCGTCTAAGTGGGGCGAATTTTCGTATGACGGTATTTCCACCACTTGATATTCCGGATACCGGTAACTTTGCAGTGGATACACGTGCCATTATGACGGAAGTCAATTCTTTGCTGGAGAGCTGGATTCGCGAGAAACCTGAACAGTGGTTATGGTTGCACCGACGTTGGCCAGACAAAACATGAAGGGCCGTCTAATTTGTTGAGGTGCCTGTCTCGGATCGCGGTCCGGCCACGAGTTCAGGGTCGAGGCGAACCTCAAACCAATTGATACGCCAGTCTAAATGTGGCCCTGTGGCCCTACCGGTCGCGCCGACATGACCTATCACGTCCCCTTGGCTTATCATCTCGTTTTCTTTTACGGAAATATCTTGCATATGGAGGTAGCTCGAAGTAACGCCGTTGCCGTGGTCAACGACAACTGTATTACCGGACAAATAAAGTTCAGAGGCTAGTCGTACTATCCCCGTCGCCATCGTTTGTACGGGCGCACCCAGTGGTGCAGCGATATCAATCCCGTAGTGCGGTGCGCGTGGCTCACCGTTGAGGACGCGTCGGCTCCCGTAGATGCCGGTTATAGCCCCTGAAACCGGCCAAATTAGGATACCTCGGACGTGGTTTGCATTACTGCTATGACTTCGTGCGGCTCGCACGTTCTTTGCCTCACGAATGATTCGTTCACGAACTTCTGCTGGAGGTGTCACCATTCTGCTTGGCAAATTATCAATATGTTGCTCCGGGTAGTGGCGCTGACGAACCATCAATGTTCGTTGTGCCGATGTGCCATCATTGAACTGCGCCTCGACAACTAAATTGGGAGAGTGATCGCGTCCCAAACCGAATACAAAACCGCCCGTATCGTCCACCTGGACTGTTCTTCCGTCAACCAGCACAACTGCTCCCGGCGCGGCGGTGGCAAGAATGAGAGCACCTTGCACTATCTCACTCTGAAAAACGAGTTCGCCCCCATATGCATCTGGGCAGCAAAATGCCACGCAGATGGCCAATGCGGTTGATGGCTTCACAATAGGCGACCCTGTTTTCTACCACTATTTTTCTTAGAAGAACCTGCTGTCGGTGTTTTGTCTGTCTTGTTGGGCGCCTTGCCGATGACGATTATCCGTTCCTCATCCGAAAATTCCACTGTTCCGCTAGTTCCGTCGCGCGCTTGCGCAGAACGTGTGATCGGACGTCGATCAAGGTCTCTGATTACGGCAAATCCTCGCTCGATTACCCGGTGATAACTATAACTTTCGAGGAGCATGGCCAAACTATTTAGATTTTTATGTCGGTCTTGAATTGTCCGATCCAGTAATTTCTCGAGTCGGTTATCTTCGGTCCAACGTCTCCATTTGTGGTGATTTTCTTTTAGCGTTGCGTTGCCAGCACCGGCCAGCTGTTTTGTTATGAAGGAAAGTCCAGAGCGTGCCCTCGAGAGTCGCTCGTGTGGATGCGTTAACCTGAGTCTGGTTTCCTCCAACGCAACCTGATTTCGTTCGAAGTAGGTCTCGAATACGCGTCGGATAGTTTCAACTCGTTCATCTAGATGCTGGGTCGCATCACCAATGACCGCGTCCGGCCTAGGCAAACCGCGCGCAAGAATATCTATCATTCTACGAGATTCTGTGATGTTTCGAGTTATCGCTGAAAGCATTTGACGCTCGATTTCAGCTAGTGTTACTAGCAGGTCTGCGCGCACTGGAACGGCAATTTCGGCAGCAGCTGTCGGCGTCGGTGCTCGCTTGTCTGCAGCAAAATCAATCAAAGTAGTATCTGTTTCGTGTCCAACAGCGCTAATCAGCGGGATTTTGCTGTTTGCCGCAGCCCGCACCACGATTTCCTCATTGAAAGCCCAAAGGTCCTCTACACTGCCGCCTCCGCGCGCCACTATCAGCAAGTCTGCGGCGTACGTTACGTCTTTTGTTTTAAGAATATTGAAACCATCGATGGCGGCTGCGATTTGTTCTGCCGCTCCCTTTCCCTGGACAAGTACTGGCCACAACAGGACCCGTCGTGGGCAACGATCACGCAGTCGATGAAGAATGTCACGGATCACTGCCCCTGTCGGGGAAGTAATGACGCCGATGGTCGAGGGTAGGTAAGGGAGTGGAAGTTTTCGCGCTTCATCGAATAGGCCTTCCTGGCCAAGTTTTTTCTTGCGCTCCTCGAGCAGTGCGAGAAGCGCTCCAGTTCCAGCTGGCTCCAAGCGATCGATTACGATTTGATAACGCGATCGTGCCGCGTAGGTGGTTATGCGACCCTCGGCAATGGTCTCAAGACCGTTTTCCGGATCGAAGTTTAATGAAGCGGCTGTGCCCCGCCATATAACCCCATCAAGTACAGATTTTTCATCCTTAAGCGTGAGATAAATGTGACCCGAAGCCGCTCGTTTCAAACCCGAAATTTCGCCGCGAATACGAACTCGCGCGAAAGCGCTTTCCACAGCTCGCTTTAGAGCCGTCGAAATTTGGCTGACAGTGTACTCCGTCACATTGCTATTCGTTTGGGCAGGCTCAGGCATGCGTCAGTTTCTTGTTTTAGATCTCAGGATGATATCGATCCGAAGCGTCTGTTGGAAGATACCACGTTCATTAAATTAACGTGCGAATCGACTTGTGAAGTAGTTGTATTATGTTGAACCTACGGCGCAATCGGCAAATGAGATGTGGTATGAAAATATTGGTAGTAGGTTCTGGAGGAAGAGAACACTCTTTGTGTTGGGCGATTGCGGCATCACCGCTTTGTAGCGCGATCTATTGCGCCCCCGGAAACGGTGGTATATCGCGCGACGCCGTGTGTGTTCCTATCGACCCTTTAGACATTGATGCACTAGTGGCCTTCGCTCAGAGCACGGATATCGATTTGGTCGTTGTTGGGCCTGAGGCGCCGCTTGCTGCGGGGTTGGTTGATCATTTAGAGGCTGTAGGCATAGCGGCATTTGGACCCAATGCGAAAGCTGCCCAATTGGAATCGTCTAAGGGCTTTGCTCGCGACTTGTGCCACCGCCATGGTGTGCCAGG
>PTKD01000075.1 GCA_002938115.1 Alphaproteobacteria bacterium MarineAlpha9_Bin7
CCCAGATGCTATCCCTTCACAAGCCGCAGACACTGAGGCAGACGGTGCTTAAAAAGCTATCAATCGACAGTGTACACCATGTTGAAACTGTGGTGGGAACGTATGTCGTGTGCTTTACCTCGCCTTCAAGCGATCACTCGATCAGGGAAATGCTACGGATGCCCGGTATCTTTGGTGCGATCGGCCCCGATGGCACATCGGATGAAGCTGTGGGTTCGGCAATTTGCCGCCTGGTTGTTGGCGAAGCCGAAATATTTTCCGTTGGTGTTCCCCCCGAAAGACGACAGTTGGGATGGGGCGGGAATTAGTGTCAGCTTTGCTGACTGAGGCAAGGATGCGTGGAGCAAACACGGCTGTGCTTGAGGTTGCAGAGTGCAACCAACCGGCGCAGTCGCTTTATCGTATGGTTTGGGTTTGTTCGGGTCGGTAGGCGGGAGGATTATTATGAATCAAAGGAGGGTAGGAGGATCGCAGCTGACATCATGCGCTGTATGTTACATGTTTGACTCTCGCGGAATTTTTTATCGGATCAGCACGCGGATACGGTAACTTCCGGGCAAGTCAGGGATTGGGTTAAGGGAAAGTACTTTATGGCCGAGTTCTTTAATGGAACGTGGCACATTTTCTAGTGGTTCGCCCTCATTCAGGACGATTGCAAGCACCGCCCCTGGTTTCATGGAGTCGACGGCGAGGCGAGCGTGCACGAACGTAAGGGGACATATTTTGTCCGTTATATCCAGTTCTCGGTCGCAGTCTTTATTTTCGCATGTCATAAATCATGCCTATATCAAGGCTACCTTCGCTGTTGAGTGCCACTACTGTACCACTTTTGCGTTTAGGGAGGCATCGGTTGTTTGAGCATAAAGGGTGACGTATGCTGACGTCAGAACCTCGGTTGTTACTAAAATCGCGTTGTGAAGGTACGTTTGTATGTCCACACGAATTGAAGAGCGATGTCGTGAAAAAGGGCTGAAAATGACAGAGCAAAGGCGGGTTATTGCTCGGGTTTTATCTGACGCGCGTGATCATCCCGATGCGGGTGCGGTTTATCAGAGGTCGGCCGCCATTGATCCGCGGATTAGCATGGCGACCGTGTACCGCACTATCAGATTATTTGAAGAGTGCAATGTCCTTGATCGACATGACTTTGGTGATGGTCGCGCGAGATACGAGGAAGCATCTAGAGAACATCACGATCATTTAATTGATGTGGAATCTGGCAACGTTATTGAATTCCAGAACCCTGATATTGAGCGCCTGCAACGTGAGGTTGCCCGCCAATTAGGATTTAAGTTGGTGGACCATCGCCTTGAGCTATACGGAACCCGTGTAGACGACAAAGCTAACGACTCGGGGGACGTTGAGAAAGGTGAGTAGGCGTCATAAGTCCCGTATATAGTGAGGGCCTACTAGGCGAAGAGTGTGAGTAATTTGCTTTTTGTCCGCATATAGCGAGCGAGTGCACCGGATTATGGCTACAGCCGAACAAGTTGATGATTTAAGTTACGGCATCAGGTCAGGAGACCTTGAGGTCAGACTTGCTTCTTCGCCGGATGAGGTCGATGCATCTCAGGCTCTTCGATACCAAGTATTTTACAACGAAATGAATGCTATCCCGAGTCGTGAAATGGCTGCCCGCCAGCGTGACTTTGATAATTTCGACTCAGCCTGTGAGCACCTAATGGTACTCGATAATTGTCGGGCAGGTTTATATGATTCCGTGGTGGGCACCTATCGGTTGAGCCGGAGAGAAAATGCTGCCCGCGCTGGTGGTTTTTATACGGCCGGGGAATACGATATCACCCAAATTACCGAGCAAAGAGGCGAAATTCTCGAGCTCGGGCGATCTTGCGTTGCGGCGGACTACCGTACTGGTCACACCATGGCCCTTTTGTGGCGTGGCATTGCGGCCTACGTATATGGCCACGATATTTCCTGGTTGTTTGGGTGTGCGAGTCTTGCAGGAACGAATCCGGAAAAGTTGGCGCTACCACTTTCATACTTGCATCATTTTCACCTGGCTCCAGACGGTTTACGACCGCGTGCGTTAGAACACCTTCATACTCCGATGGACCGCATCCCAAAGGCACATATCGAAAAACGGCTGGCCCGCGAGCTGTTGCCACCCCTAATTAAGGGTTACCTAAGAGTTGGTTGTTTTGTGGGTTACGGAGCTGTTGTAGATGAGCAGTTTCAGACCACAGATGTGTGCGTTGTGGTAAAAACAGAGCGCGTTACCGGGAAATATCGGCAACATTATGAAGGCAACCGGCGCCCGGTTAACACCGCTTGAGCGCCCTGACATTATGAGCGGATTGGCGCACGCCGTTGCTTCAGTTCGCGCCGCGGCGTTTCTGGTTTGGACTTTGTTTTGGCTACCTATCCAGGCAATTTCGCTTAAATTCGACACGCGGCTGAGCTGGTTGGTTCCACAAATATATCATCGAGGAAACTGCCTTATTCTAGGCTTGCGCGTGCTTTGTCACGGCTGTCCCAGCAGCGATAGACCTGTACTGTTTGTGTCTAATCATACTTCTTACCTAGACATTGTGGTTTTAGCTGCACAACTAAAGGCTACGTTCGTTGCCAAACAAGAGGTGGCTGAATGGCCTGGACTTGGACTTTTAGCGCGGCTCAATCGCACGGTCTTCGTTCAGCGTAGCGCGCGCCGGAGCCCGGAGTATCGCGACGAAATGCATCGTCGTCTTGCTGCCGGCCATAGTCTCATTCTATTTCCTGAAGGTACCAGTAACGACGGAAATCGAGTGCTTAATTTTAACAGCACTTTTTTTAGTGTTGCTGAGAATAGAGTTCTGACTGATCCAACTACGGTGCAGCCAGTAGCGATCGCATATACGAGACTTAACGGTCTGCCCGTGGGCAGAAGTCGCCGTCCGCTTTTTGCTTGGTACGGTGACATGAACCTTGTAGGACATTTATGGTCGGTACTAGGCCAAAGTACAGTAACTGTCGAGATTGCCTTTTTGCCACCGGTAACTGTCGAAACATGCGGATCGCGCAAAGAGATGGCAAAGCACTGTCAGTTGGTGGTGGCGACGTGTGTTTCTGACATGCTAAGCGGACGGCCAATTCGGTCAATATAGGCCTCCGCTTGACAGGGTATGGTCCGGTGCTAGAGTTAGAGCACCAAAATCCTTTGTTTTGAGTTGGTTGTGGCCCCTGTGCGCTCAAAGTTGCGGAAGTATTTGGGGTTATCAAAGTAAAACAGAATGTGGTGAGGGCATACAAAGGCCATCGTGATCGAGCCTGAGGCGCAGAAAGTGTCCGTGAAGCGTAAAACGCAAGCCGGGCCGCGACCAAGACCTAAGTCGCTTTTTATAAAAACATTTGGGTGCCAGATGAATGTCTACGACTCTGACCGGATGTCAGAGTTATTGGCGCCGCTTGGCTACGAGCAGACGGCAAGTCCGGAAAAGGCTGACGTTGTGATCCTCAACACTTGCCATATCCGTGAAAAGGCAAGTGAAAAGCTGTTCTCTGAGTTGGGGCGATTGCGGAAGTTCAAAAAGCGCCAGGAGGAAGCGGGTGCCCGTATGATCATAACTGTCGCCGGCTGCGTAGCACAGGCCGCAGGGGAAGAGATCGTTCGCCGGATTCCACAAGTCGACATTGTCGTTGGCCCGCAGACTTATCACCGCTTGCCTGAGTTGATTACTAGGGCGGAGCGCGCGGGGAACGGACAAATTCTTTGCACAGAATTCCCGATTGAACCCAAGTTTGATCATTTGCCGGTAGCTCGGAGCGTTCGAGGTGTTAGCGCTTTCCTGTCGGTCCAAGAAGGTTGCGATAAATTCTGTACCTTCTGTGTTGTTCCCTATACTCGTGGAGCTGAATACTCTCGCCCAGTGGCCGAATTAATCGCTGAGGCCAAGATGCTAGTAGAGGGCGGCGTTCGAGAAATCACGTTGTTGGGGCAAAACGTTAACGCCTATCATGGGGTAGGTGATCACAAAAAAAATTCATCCCTGAGTGGGCTAATTGAACGTCTCGCAGATGTCAAAGGACTAGCGCGTATCCGCTATACCACCTCGCATCCCTGTGACATGGACTTATCCCTGATTGAAGCTCACGGAAAGGTGCCGGCTTTAATGCCTTCGCTGCATCTGCCTGTGCAGTCTGGTTCCGACCGCATATTAACTGAGATGAACCGCGGTTATAGCATCGATGATTATCTCCGCTTAGTCGATCGTCTTCGGAGTTCTCGTCCCGACATCGCATTCTCGTCAGACTTCATTGTCGGGTTTCCGGGTGAAACGGATGCAGAGTTTGAAGCAACCCTGGCTCTCGCAGGACGAGTTGGTTTCGCACAGGCGTATTCGTTCAAATACAGTGCCCGTCCCGGAACGCCGGCAGCATCCATGGGGAACCATGTGGATGAAGCGATTAAGACCAGGCGATTGATGGAGCTTCAATCTTTACTCGCGAACCAGCAAAAAAAGTTCAATGACTCAATGATCGGGCGGTGGTTGGAAGTGTTAGTAGAAAAGCCCGGGCGTTATCCGGGGCAATTGGTTGGTCGTAGCCCCTATCTCCAAGCCGTTCACGTAAAACCGGGAAATGGCTCTGTGTCGCCTGACATCGGTGATCTTATCACGGTGAAGGTCAGAGATAGCTATGCCAACAGCCTTGGAGGGTTGGCAGACAGTAATTTGTGTGCCGATACTCTGACAAGGGAGCATGTTTTTTGATGTCGTCTTCTGCATTTTCAACTGCAAGTGAGGGTGAAGCCTCTCTCTACCTGACATTTGACGACAACAGTTTGCTGCCTGCCCTATTTGGCCAACATGATCAGCATCTTGCCCGTATAGAACAGGCTTTAGGTGTTTGGGTTACAAGTAGAGGCAATCATGTGGCACTGTCTGGTTCGGCGGATGCAACCAATTCCGCCAAAAAAGTTTTTCTTGAGTTGTACGACATGCTCAAGCGTGAATTGGCCGTCGACATTGCTGAGGTGGAGGCAGTTCTTAGGACTGCCGCTAATGAAGTTTCGGATCAGGCAGAGACCTCCAAAAACGAGTCCCTGATCCGAACACCGAGGCGCACGATTTTACCTCGGTCGCCTAATCAGACAAGATATGTACGTGCACTAATGGATGCAGAGCTTGTGTTTGGCATCGGCCCGGCGGGAACAGGGAAGACATATTTAGCTGTGGCGGTAGCTTTATCATTAATGGCGCGAGGCCATGTTGAGCGATTAGTATTGTCGAGGCCCGCGGTCGAAGCGGGAGAAAGGCTTGGATTCTTGCCCGGCGATCTCCGGGATAAGGTTGACCCTTATCTCCGGCCACTTTATGACGCGCTTTACGACATGATGCCTGCGGATAAGGTTAACAATTATTTGCGGGGAGGCGACATTGAGGTTGCGCCCCTAGCATTTATGCGTGGCCGGACGCTATCAAATGCTTTTGTAATTTTAGACGAGGCACAAAATACAACGCCAGTCCAGATGAAGATGTTCTTGACTCGACTCGGTGAGAACTCACGTATGGCGGTGACTGGCGATTTATCGCAGATTGATTTGCCGAGCGGCATGCAAAGTGGTTTGGCACATGGGTTGTCAATAGTTGGCGAATTGGAAGGCAGTAAAGTTGTCAAGTTTGCCAATTCCGACGTTGTTCGGCACCCTTTGGTAACCAAAATTGTCAAGGCTTACGATGTACACGAACGAAGCCATGCAGCCCACCATAGTTCTCGTGATCCTGCTGGTAAGTCCCAGAACAACTGATGCCTGCCCAGAGCTGTGCATTGGTATTGCTACGTATTGATGAGCGCCGTTGGTCCGAACTTCCTTTTGATGTTCAGGATTTAAGTGAACGTGCTGTCGAGGCCTCTTTCGCGTCGGTGGGACAAAGGACATACGGGGAGGTGAGCGTGCTTCTGACAAACGATCCGGCTATGGGCATGTTAAATTCACGGTATCGTCGCCGAGAAGGACCGACTAACGTGCTGTCATTTCCCGCCCGTATGCAGCCGGCACACGGTGCGGAGGAGCACGGGCCAGTGATGTGGGGTGACATCGCAATGTCATTCGATCGGGTCGACCATGAGGCAAAAGTCGGAATTAAGTCAATCAGATCCCATATGGCCCATCTACTCGTCCATGGCACTCTACATCTGCTCGGATTTGACCATAAGGAGTCTCCGGAGGCCGCGGCCATGGAAAGACTTGAGGTATCATCCTTAGCTCGGCTGGGTATCGGTGACCCATTTTCCGATAATGCTGGTGTAGAGTTTACTAGGTTATGAAAATAATGGCGCGGGCCCCGTTTCTTGGTGCAATGCATTCGGTAAAAACTAGGCTAAAAGGACTTGCGCCGCTGCACCTGTGGCGCGGTTTGCGAACAATATTGGGTGATCGTCCCAGCGAGCCCACTTTTAGGGAATCAATCGAGGAACTGATTGAGGAGAATCACGACGGTGGACTTCCTGGTGAAGCAGAAGAACGCACTATGTTCCGAAATTTATTGGATTTCGGGCGTCTTGATGTTGCGGACGTGATGGTGCCTCGTGCAGATATTGTCGCAATTCCCGCTGATATAACGCTCGAACATTTGATTTCTTTAATTTGTGAACAAGGTCATTCACGAGTGCCGGTATACCGAGGGACGCTCGATGATGTTGAGGGTATGGTTCATATTCGAGATGTACTCACGTTCTGGGGCCGGAATAGTGATTTTGAAATCTCTTCAATTATTCGCTCTCTATTGTTTGTTCCACCATCCATGCCTATTCAAGAACTGCTTCTGGAAATGAGGGCAACTAAAATTCATTTGGCGCTAGTAGTCGACGAATATGGTGGGACTGATGGACTGGTTACTATTGAGGATCTGGTAGAGGAAATCGTTGGTGAGATAGAAGATGAACACGACCGGACTATAGAGCCAAGGCTTTCGGTCCGTGCGGACGGGCTTTTTGACGCGGATGCTCGAGTGCCAGTTCTTGATTTAGAGTCTAAATGTGGCATTGACCTTTTGCCGGACGCTCGAGACGAAGAAATTGATACATTGGGTGGTTTAGTATGCGAATTGGCAGGAAGGGTGCCGCTACGAGGCGAGCTGATTGCACACCCGTCTGGCATGACCTTTGAAGTTGTCGATGCCGATCCACGCAGAATCCGGCGGCTGCGTGTGCATCTCAAACTGGACCGCGACGCTGCGCCGTCTGCCGCAGTTAACGAGAAAGTTTAGCACGGTCGGTGTCGGGAGACCGTTTCTATGCAGGTTTGATTGGCCTCTCGGGATGGAGGTTATGGGCAGTCGCCGGTTTACTTGGCGCTATAGGCAGTCTGGCATTTGCGCCCACCCACATGGTTCCTGTTTTAGTGCCGGCGCTCACCGGCTTACTGTTATTTTGCACCAGTGCCGCCAGCCTCAGGGCTGCGTTCATAATAGGCTGGTGGTTTGGTTTTGGTCATTTTGTAACGGGGTTTTATTGGGTCGGTAATTCATTTGTTGTAGCCGATGTTGGCATTTTTGCGGGATTTTTCGCTGTCGCAGCACTTGCAGCAACCGCCGCCTTATCTATTGCTTTAGTGGGAGCCGTCTGCAACGTAGCGCGGCTTTCTGGCGTTTCCCAGGTTGTGTTATTTGCAAGCTTATGGACATTCGTAGAGTGGGGACGAAGCTTTTTCATTCTGGGGGGTTTCCCCTGGAATCTTATTGGCTACGTCTGGGGTTTTTCTGATAACATGATCCAACTGGCAGCGGTAACCGGAGTGTTTGGTCTAAGTGCGGTTACTGTTTTTTGTGCCGCTTCTCCAGTGACCCTCGTCATGTCGGAACAAACTATTGCGTGGCGTCGTTGGGCATGGATAGGGGCTGCAGCAGTCGGACTTTCGGCGATATGGGCGGGCGGAGCACTGCGTCTGAGTAATGCATCCCTTGACGTAGTAGAAGATGTGCGATTGCGAATAGTGCAGGCCAACATCTCGCAACATCATAAGTGGCTCCCCGATCTGCGCAAAACACATTTCGCTGAGCACCTGGCGCTGACTCAAGTGCCTGCGAAACGGCAAATCACGCATGTAATATGGCCCGAAACTGCTACGCCGTATGCCCTGGAATGGAACCCTCCCATTCGTGAGATAATAGGTTCGGCAACGCCACCCAAAGGACTGCTGATAACTGGTGCAATCGGTATGTCTGACAAAGGGGAGGAGCCACTGCGGATATGGAACAGCTTGCATGCGATATCATTTGCTGGCGATATCGTTGGCTCATACAACAAGATGCGACTGGTTCCTTTTGGTGAATTTGTGCCGCTTCGAGACTGGTTGCCTTTTGCTAAGTTAGCGCACGGCAGTCGGGATTATTCTCGTGGTACGGGTCAGCGGACTCTCGACTTGCCCGGCCTGCCATCGGTCGGGCCGTTAATTTGTTTTGAAGCAATCTTTCCTGGGGACGTCGTTGATAAATCGAGACGCCCGGAATGGCTTCTTAATCTTACTAACGATGCCTGGTATGGAAACAGTGCAGGTCCGTATCAGCATTTGGTGCAAACAAAATTTCGGTCAGTGGAGGAAGGTCTTCCGCTGA
>PTKD01000076.1 GCA_002938115.1 Alphaproteobacteria bacterium MarineAlpha9_Bin7
AGTGGCAAATGCCCACGTTGTGGATGCGGGCAGCTATTCTCAGGCTATTTAACCGTATCTGAGCGGTGTGATGCTTGCGGCCTTGATTTTCAGTCGCAAGATGCTGGAGATGGGCCCGCGGTATTTATTATTCTGATACTGGGTTTTATTATTGTGGGTGCGGCTACATTGTTTGAAATATTTGCTGGGCCGCCCCTTTGGCTGCATCTTCTGCTGTGGACCCCTGTGACACTCGGTGGTTCGGTCCTGCTACTTAGGCCGTTCAAGGCCTTCATGATTGCTCTCCATTACAAGCACGGACTACTGAGACCGGATCAGAGCGACAAAATCTTATGATCGTTGCTAAGGACGGCGGCGAAACTTTTTCTTCCCGGGTTCGTTGGATGCCGTTCTTTGTCGGTCCAGCAATTTGTATCCTCGTTGGGCTTGGTATCTGGCAATTGGACCGACTCTCCTGGAAGAATGCGCTTATAGGCGACATTCAGACTCGGTTGGCGTCCCCACCAATCAAACTTCGGGCTTGTCTCGGCGGTGTGGCAATTGAACTGTGCAACTATCGTCGAATCACGGTGACCGGAAGACTCATGCACGAGAAATCAGTGGCCTTGCTTGCTCGGACCTATAAAAAACGAGCTGGTGCTAATGTTCTTACTCCACTATCTCTTGGAACACAGGGCGCGATCCTGGTCAATCTGGGCTGGGTGCCACAGGACTATGAACTCCTCAAACTAGCCAATGATTTTCCCGTCACCATTGAAGGGATTGTGCGGACCACGACCGAAAGTCGGGGATGGTTTGTGCCTGAAAATAACCCCGTCTCTGGGCAATGGTATTGGATTGATTTATCGGCATTGTCACAAGAGATGGGGTTAGTGCTGTTGCCGGTAATTATTGAGTCAGAACAAGGTGAGGGTCCTGCCACCGTGCCAATTGGTGGGCAGACGCGTATCAATCTTCCGAATGACCATCTTCAGTATGCAGTCACGTGGTTTGGACTAGCCGTCGTTTTGCTGGTTAGTTTTTCAGTTTATTATTGGAAATATTTAACTGCACAAAAAGGAAAGATGTTGTGACAGGGCGGGGATCTTTTAACGCCCTACGTTTGAGCTGTGGTTTGGCCTCTATCGCAATCATATTTCAGATCTTGCTTGGGGCGCTGGTACGACTCACAGGATCTGGCCTTGCTTGTCCAGACTGGCCACTTTGTTATGGCTTGTGGTTTCCCACTGAGACGGCACTCGCCGGGATTCAATCTGTTGATTATAGTTTTGGTCAGGTGATGCTAGAATGGGGACATAGGTTGAACGCGGCGGCTGTGGTGTCCCCACTCATTGTCACGATATTTTTGTTTGCATGGCGTGAGCGAGGTGTTTCTCCCATAACTGCGCAACTAAGTATTGCGACGTTGGTAGTTTTGGCTTTGCAGGGTGCTGCAGGGGGCCTCACAGTATTCGATCAAAATAGCGCCTGGTCTGTAGCGACCCATCTTGGCTTGGCGTTGCTTTTGCTGTCTCTTGTTATTTCCATGTTCCGCATGAGGGAGATGTCGAAATTTAATTGGAAAACGCGCACGCATCAAAATAGTTGCCAAGTTATTTCCCTGCTGATTGGCCTAGTAGTCGCGACCATGGTATCTGGTGCTGTTATGGCGAAAGTCGGTGCAACCTTTTCTTGCGCTGGATGGCCCTTATGCAATGGACAATTGATTCCGAATGTAGGCGATAGTGGAGTCGTTTTTCATCTTATACATCGGTTTCTGGCACTGATGACGCTTATAGGCGTGTTGTTGTTTGCATGTTGGATGCACACTTTGCGTCATTTGGCCGTACTGGTAATTCTGCAAATATTGGTGGGGGCAGGCGTAGCTATGATTTATGCGGGAAATTCGGTCACGCTACATATTGCGATTGGTGTTCTTCACCAATTTTTCGCCGTGATGGTTTTTGCAGCGTTAGTGTGGTTGTTTTGGACACCAGTTCCAGCTTCCTCGGTTGGGTGCAGCACAAAATAATGGAAGCGTACTGGGAGTTGGAGGGTCGTTTTAAACGACTAGCGCTCGTGGAGGAAGCCCAGGCGATACTTGGGTGGGATTGGGCGACAATGATGCCGGAGGGAAGTGCGGACGCTCGTGCTGACCAGCTTGCGGAACTTAGTATTGTTGCTCATGAGCGATTGTTGGATCCCCGGCTCGAAGATCTCCTGAATGAAGCGGAGGCTGTTGACGATCAGCTAGACGATTGGCAAGCAGTCAATTTATCTGAGATGCGTCGCCTGTGGCTCGATGCCTCGGCACTGTCAACACCTCTGGTCGAAGCACTCAGCAAAGCGAAGTCGGCATGTGAGTTGATGTGGCGTACTGCGAGATCAGAAAACAATTTTGCGGCTTTATTACCTACGTTCCAAGATGTTGTGGCCCTGGTGAGGGAAAAATCTCAGGCAAGAGCAGCGGCATTTTCGTTGGATCCGTACGATGCGCTTTTGGACCAGTATGAGCCCGGCATGCGTGCTGCACAGATTGATCCTGTATTTGATGATTTAACCGACTATCTCCCTGACTTTACCGATCAAGTAATCGATCATCAGCAAACCACCAGCCCAGCTCTATCTTTTAAGAAACCGTTTCCTGTAGCGAAACAACGAAAATTAAACGAACATTTAATGAGAGTTGTTGGTTTTTCATTTGAATATGGACGTTTAGATGAAAGCCATCATCCATTTTCCGGAGGGACTCCCGACGACTTACGGATCACTACGCGCTACGATGAAACGGACTTTACTTCCTCACTGATGGCCGTTCTGCATGAAACTGGGCATGCTTTGTATGATCGCGGTTTGCCAAAGACCTGGCAACGTCAACCAGTTGGGGCGGCGCTCGGTATGAGCATTCATGAAAGTCAATCTTTGCTGATTGAAATGCAAGTGTGCCGTTCGGCAGAATTCATTCGTTCGATCATTCCTTTGATTATGGATGTGTTTGGGACCGGCGATCCGGCTTTGACTGAGGGCAACTTGTTACGACATGTCCAGTGTGTGAAAAGGAATTCAATTCGGGTTGAGGCAGACGAAGTAACGTATCCAGCCCATATAATTCTCCGTTATCAGCTTGAAAAATCAATCATTTCCGAAGAATTGCGACCAAGGGATCTTCCAGATGCGTGGCGCGAGGGAATGTTAGAATTTATGAAAGCTGACCCCGTTGATGATCGTGCTGGGTGTCTGCAGGATATCCATTGGTACGGCGGAGATTTCGGATATTTTCCCACCTACACAATGGGTGCATTAAGCGCGGCGCAGATGTTTGAGGCAGCCAGGAGAGTTGATCCGAGTATATTGCCCAGTATTGAGCGGTGTGACTTTCGGCCACTATATGATTGGCTGAGTCAAAATGTACACTCGCTGGGACGATATCTTACCGTATCCGAGCTGATAAAACGTGCTACCGGAAAAAAGCTCGATACCACGGCATTTAAAACTCATTTAAGGCAAAGGTATTTGCCAAACTAATCTTCTAGAATTTGGCATCAGGACTGCAATTTATTGAGAATGTTTGCGAGTTGAGAGCCGAGTCTCGCCACTTTCTCATGTGTGTCTCTGTCCGCCATGGTGCCATCTCTCGTAAAAGCGTTCTGTGCGGCTGGAAGTGTGACCTGGTCCGGTAAAACGAGAACACCGATATTGCCTAAAATTTGTCGCAGTTGACTTAGGCCACGTATGCCCCCCAGCTTTCCAGGTGACGCACTCATAATTGCCGCCGTTTTGCCAGTGAAAGCTGCTAATGCTGGTTCCCCTGGGATTGGTCGCGAAACCCAATCAATAGCGTTTTTAAGTAGTGACGAATAACCGCCATTGTACTCCGGAGAAGAAATCAAAAAACCATGGCTGTCTCGCATTAAAGATTTCAGCGCCTTAGCACTCTCTGGTTGGCCCTCCGTTACTTCCAAGTCACCGTTGTAAATCGGCATAGGGTAGTTCATGAGGTCTATTTCCGTTACCACGGCTCCGGCGGTACGCGCACCTTGTGTGGCGACTCTAAGCAATTTTCCGTTCAAAGAGTCGACGCGCGCGCTGCCGGAAAAAGATAGAATGCAAATCGTTTTAGACATTCACAGGGTGCTTCTTCACGAAGATGTGGAGTAACGTCAACGGATTATCGCGTGGCCGGCTGGTCTGCAAATATAAGCCCAAGGGTTTCTTTGATTGTACGCACTTCGGCTCCTTCGAGCACACCAAGTCGATTCATTTCACGGTGGCAGTCTGGCAGCTTGTAGTGCGGAATCGCCGGATAAATATGGTGTTCGAGATGATAGTTCACATGATGCGGGAATAACACCCATTGGACCAGAGTCGGCGCGAGATTCGTCCTAGCGGCGCCAAGAGGTGAAGTGAGATCAATGACTGCTCCATGTTCGCAGACTGCTCGTAGCCGCAACAGCATTGGAACGATAGTTGCCAGTGGCAGCAGCCACAGTAGAAGATATTCAAATCCGTAGCCCGTGGTAAACGCTATTGCTAGTGCGGCGATATGAAAACTTGCGACCAACCAACGATTAAGCTGCGCCCGTTTTCGAAGGCGGGGGGAGGTGTCATCAAGGACCGGAAGAGGCTGGTTGTTTGCAACATTGGAAGATGGCACACCAAAAAAGTAAGCGTAAGTCTTCCATGCGGTCAACCCGCATAAATCACGTAACAACCTTTTTGCCAGATAACTACGGCCGCGTGGGTAGCCACCATGCAATGGAATATCAGGATCCTGTTCTTGGTAAAGGTGGTTATGATGAAGGCGGTGAATAATCCTATATGTACGCATCGATACACAGCAGACCATTCCGCACGCGTCCCCAACCAGATCGTTTAACCATCGGGACTTGAAAAGACGGTAATGGGTTGCATCATGTGCAAGGACGATGAGTGCATGCTGTCTGGTTCCGATGATTACGATCGCTGCCGCCACGAATATCAGGTTCCACGTCAAAAGCGCGATTGCAATTACGCCGACTAGTGTAGCGAGTGTCCCGATGACAGCAGCAGTAGCCATCCGACTGTCGATTTGACTTAATTCTGCAAGCCGTTCCGAAGGTAAGTAACTAAGCTTCGGAGCAATTGTTGAACGCACATCATCAACAAATTCCTCCCCAGGACTGGGATTTGTACCGGTCATTGCTTATGTTTCTTTTGTTGCTTTAGGTCAGCCAGAGGGCGCAATTCCTCTGGTGAGCGCCGGGGGGCTGACTGTCCTAGATGTCTAGGGGTCCTTAGAGCGGCCTAGTGGAGAAAACGGGAATGGCACCTCATCGCGTGCGTAAGTCAGAAAATCAAGAATTTCCCCAAAATAGGTGTTTACTCGCGTGGTGAACTGACGGAGATTGTCATTTTCAGAATCATTAATAGTGGTCAGTAGAAATTGCACTAACGCAAGAAAAAACACGAACCACAACAAAATATACGCGATAATTGCAAATAAAACCATGTACAGAGCACGTTGCCAGGTGGGTGGATTAACTGTCACCATAATCGGTCTATTTTTTCGCCCACTACTTGCCAAGGTTTGTCCTCCCTAATCACCGACACTTAAACCTCTATCATGACCCATACCATTGTTAACGTTGCAAGTCGACTTTGTAGGAAGAAGCACGAGGTATTAGATCTTTAAAGATTGCCTCTTTGGTAGTGGTAGCTAAGCGGCGGGTCTCGCCTAATTTTTATTGGCACAAAACACAGTTTAGGCGCGTCCTTTCCTCAGGCCCATTTGTCTACTCATTCCAGGAGGAGGCACGAGATTCTCATGCGCAGTTTTCATTAGCGTCAGGCGTTCTTGCACGGTTTGGGGCATAGGCATTGCCCGATGTTTTGAGCGACTTACATGCAGAGATACGAGCTCATTGGTGGCAGCTATATAATTTTCTGAATCGTGATACATCGCATGAGCGTAGTGCATGCGCTTTTCATCAAAATCAAATAAATAGGTTTCAAAGCGAAGCACGTCACTTTCCCCAACCTCCGCCAAATAACTGATGTGTGCTTCTAACGAAAAAGTTGTTCCATCACTGGTTTGAACATATTCAGCGCCCAGTCCTAGAAAATCGAACAAAGCATCTGTGGCGTGATCAAAGGCGAGAAGATAATACGCCATGTTGAGGTGGCCATTATAGTCTATCCAAGCTGGTTGCACCGTTTCTCGATGCAAGTCGAGGGGTGAGGGTATGGGAGTATTCAGAGATATTAGTGTCAAAGGCGCGTGTTCCTGTCGTTTGATTGGGTCAAGAGGAAAAACATTGCTATTTATTTAATGAAGGTACGTGGTAGCTTGCGTTACGCTAACTTTCTATCGATATCAAGTGTTGGTTTTAATGAAGACCTAAGGTTGGCAACCCTCGAGTGAAAGGTATTTTTCGAAACACAGATTGTTGCTTAAAAATCCCTGGAAACGTTTGTTCCCATCAATATAAATAGACAGTGGTCAATAGGACCCGGGATAATTTGTGCTCCCGATTGGGTGAGTGTTTGAATTAGGTTATAAGTTACGGGATGATAAATTGGTTTAAGAGAAAAGGTCAGGGCAATGGTGTCTTCAACGGCGACAAAACGAGAGCGGTTCGATCCCTCTAGTCCGTTGATCAATGATTTGGTAAGGGAATTTGGCGAGAATGTAACCACCTCAGCAGCGGTTTGTGAGCGCCATGGCACGGATGAATCTTTTCACTTGCCTCACAGTCCTGATGCGGTTGTCTTTGTGACTAGTACCGAACAGGTAAGTCAAGCCGTTAGACTATGTGGCAAATATCAAGCCCCTGTTATTGCTTACGGTACCGGGACCTCACTTGAGGGACATGTCGCAGCATTATATGGAGGTGTGTGTATAGATCTCAGTCAAATGCAAACAGTGCTGGAGGTTAATCAGGAGGATCTCGACTGTACCGTGCAGGCAGGTGTAACCCGAAAACAGCTTAATGAGTATTTAAGGGATACCGGTCTCTTCTTTCCTGTTGACCCGGGAGCTGACGCCTCAATTGGGGGAATGGCATCCACCCGAGCAAGCGGCACCACGGCCGTCCGTTATGGCACAATGCGTGAAACAGTCATGTCATTAAAAGTAGTTTTGTCTGATGGCCGGGTTATACAAACTGCGCGTCGCAGCCGAAAGTCGGCAGCTGGATATGATCTTACCCGATTGTTTGTGGGCTCCGAAGGAACCCTTGGCATCATCACCGAGGTAACCCTGAGGTTGTTTGGAATTCCGGAAGCCATTGCTTCGGCCGTTTGCTCCTTTCCTACCATAGAAGATGCAGTGAACTCGGTAATTGTGTCCATTCAGTCTGGCCTTCCGGTGGCACGTATCGAACTACTCGATGATATTACTATGGGCGGAATAAACAATTTTTCGAACACCAACTATCCGGTTGCGGATACTCTTTTTTACGAGTTTCATGGTTCGGAGGCGGGAGTCGAGGAGCAATCTCGTCAAGCCCAGGACATAGCCGATGAGTTCGGCGCAAGCAATTTTCAGTGGGAGACACTTCCTGAAGATCGAAATAGATTGTGGCAGGCAAGGCATGACGCGCTTTACGCAATGAATGCATTGCGCCCAGGCGCCAAACCCATGGTGACAGATGTATGTGTGCCGATATCTCGTTTAGCCGAATGTATACGCGAAACAAAACGCGACATTGATGGCTCATCAGTTGTGGCACCTGTTGCGGGTCACGTTGGCGATGGAAATTTTCACGTTGCGTACCTGATTGATCCGGACGACGATGAGGAAATCAAGGAGGCCAGCGACATGCATGATCGCCTAGTGATGCGCGCACTGGCCATGGGGGGCACTTGTACGGGAGAGCACGGTATTGGCTACGGGAAGATAGACTTTCTCAATGAAGAACTCGGCGAAGGTGTCAGCGTAATGCGAGACATAAAGAAGGCCTTGGATCCCGACAACATAATGAATCCGGGTAAAATCGTCCGAATGTAGAAAATAGTCGGGGAATTCTGGTTTATTCGCTAGGCATCTTAAATTATTGGAAAACGGCTGATTTCCCTCAAACAACAATGTCTGATAACTCGGTACGCATTGATTTTGCAAATACTTATGCTCGTCTTCCCGAGAGATTTTTTGCACGTCTAGATCCGACCCCTGTTTCTTCCCCCCGGCTCATTAGACTTAACAATGGGCTAGTGGACAATTTAGGTATTGACCCAAATCACCTTGGAGCTGTGGAAGGCGTACAGATACTTTCGGGAAATCAAATGCCGGAGGGTGCTGAACCGCTCGCTATGGCGTACGCTGGTCACCAGTTTGGTAATTGGGTTCCGCAGCTAGGCGATGGCCGCGCGATCCTTCTTGGAGAAGTAATTGGCCGGGACGGAATTCGCCGAGATATACAACTTAAGGGGGCCGGTCGCACACCTTTCTCGAGAATGGGAGATGGCCGGGCGGTTCTTGGTCCGGTGCTCAGAGAGTATGTAGTTAGTGAAGCAATGTATTCTCTTGGCGTACCTACCACGCGGGCTCTTGGGGCCATTTCCACAGGCGATA
>PTKD01000077.1 GCA_002938115.1 Alphaproteobacteria bacterium MarineAlpha9_Bin7
CATCACTGGATTGACGGGAAAAAGGGCAACGGAAGTCGCGGGAATTTTGGGCCAATTTTTAATCCGGCGACCGGCGAAACCGTATCTCAGGTTCCATTCGCGAGCAATTCTGAAGTGGGTGAGGCTATCGCTGCAGCAAAAGCGGCGTTACCGTCGTGGTCGGCTACCCCGCCAATACAGCGTGCGCGCGTGATGTTTCGATTCAAATCCTTAATTGAGGACAATATCGACCAAATTGCTGAATTAGTTTCGTCGGAACATGGGAAGACTCTCCCCGACGCACGTGGTTCCATTACACGCGGTCTTGAGGTGGTTGAATTTGCGTGCGGGATCCCGCACCTCCTCAAAGGTGAGTTCACTGAGCAAGTGGGTACCAACGTTGATTCGTACTCGATCCGGCAACCGGTGGGAGTTTGTGTTGGCATCACGCCATTTAATTTTCCGGCAATGATACCATTGTGGATGTTTCCATTGGCGGTTGCTTGCGGCAATACTTTTGTGCTTAAGCCGTCCGAGAAAGACCCATCATGTCCTCTGCGACTGGCAGAATTATTTAAGGAGGCCGGCGGCCCAGATGGAGTCTTAAATGTCATCAATGGCGATAAACTGGCAGTAGATGCTTTGCTTACTGATTCTCGGGTTGACGCAGTTAGCTTTGTTGGCTCTACCCCCATTGCAGAATATGTATACGCGACGGCAGCTGCCAACGGTAAGAGGGTGCAAGCTTTGGGTGGCGCAAAAAATCATATGGTTGTTATGCCAGATGCTGATTTTGATCAGGCCACAGATGCGTTGATGGGAGCGGCATATGGCTCCGCAGGTGAGCGGTGTATGGCAGTGTCGGTAGCAGTTGCGGTAGGTGAATCAGCCCAACCGTTGATCGATAGATTAGTTCCACGCGTCCAGGCGTTAAGAATGGGCCCCTATACGGATCCGGATGCCGAAATGGGCCCGGTGGTCAGCGATCAAGCTCTTGAACGAATTAAAATGCTAGTGGACTCAGGGGTTTCGCAGGGTGCGGATTTAGTAGTCGATGGTCGGCAAGTAACTTTGCAGGGTTACGAAAAAGGGTTTTTTCTCGGCGGTTGCCTTTTTGATAAGGTCACACCTGAAATGGATATCTATCGGGAGGAGATTTTCGGCCCGGTGCTGTCTGTTGTGCGAGTGCCGGATTATGAAAGCGCTCTGGGGCTTGTATGTGAAAACGAGTACGGGAACGGCACGGCAATATTCACTCGAGATGGTGATGCGGCAAGAGATTTTACGATGCGTTCCAATATTGGCATGGTCGGCGTCAACGTTCCAATTCCAGTGCCTGTCGCGTATCACAGCTTTGGGGGGTGGAAACGATCCATGTTTGGAAGCTCGAATACTCACGGGATGGATGGTGTACGTTTTTATACTCGGATCAAAACTGTTACGGCTAGGTGGCCTTCCGGGATTCGGGAGGGTGCCGACTTCTCAATCCCGACGCTAAAATAGACACTCTATGGCGCGAAAGTGCCTCACTTCACGGGTTTGGGAAGATGGTTCAGGGTCCCGTTGCTCTCTATAGAGGGTTAGTACGGGAAGGCGCGCTTGAGTTTGACTCGGCTCAGGCGTCGGCTGCCCAGAGACTCCAAACTCTTTCTGAACAACTCCGGGCCGTCGGTTTGAACGGAGAGAAAAAAACATCAGTGCTTGTTCGCCTCGGGTTTCGCCAAGGCCCGCCAGCGCCCAGGGGTATCTACCTATTTGGTGATGTTGGGCGAGGCAAGACGATGCTTATGGACTTATTTTATGGGCATGCCCCGGTCGATCCAAAACGCCGGCTTCATTTCCATGCATTCATGCTGGAGGTGCATCGTTGGATTCATCGGTGGCGCAAAAATGGGGGTGCGACAAACAGAGATGCTGACCCGATTCCGGCGTTGGCAGCTGATATGGCATCGACTGCATCTCTTTTGTGTTTTGATGAATTTGAAATTCGTGACGTGGCTGACGCTATGATCATGCGGCGTTTATTTTCAGCTCTTTGGGCCCAGGATGTTGTAGTTGTGATGACCTCAAATTGGTCTCCGGACGATCTTTATCTGAATGGATTGCAGAGAGAATTGTTTTTGCCTTTCATCGCTCTCATAAAAGACTGTACAGACGTTATTAAATTGGATTCGAAGTTTGATTATCGATTGCGCAGTTTAAGACAGATGCAAGTGTATTTTGCGTCCCGCGAAGGTGGAACTGGCTTCAAAATGCAAGATATTTTTCATGATTTAGTGGGCAATGTCGATGTCGTCGCTGAGACGCTTTTAGTGGATGGTCGGTCGCTCAAAATACCCAGAGTTAATCAGGGTATAGCATGGCTTACTTTCGAAGAGCTATGTGGGCGTTCTCTAGGGGCGGCGGATTACCTAGAAATTGCGGCCCGATATCATACCTTATTATTGTCGGACATTCCTGTAATGACCGTAGAACAGCGGGACAAAGCTAAGCGTTTTGCAATCTTGATAGATATTCTTTACGAGCACAACGTAAAGTTAGTGTGCAGTGCCGCAGCAGACCCCAAGGCTTTATGTCCCCCCGGTAATGACGCGTATGAGTTCAATAGGACTGTGTCACGACTTAGTGAAATGCAAACCACAACTTATTTATCTCGCCCCCATACTGCTTAGTGAGACATAATTTGTGAAACTCACCGGGTCTCAAGAATTCGCTCGTTCAACAAGAACCAGCTACTGTACGCCCTTGGGAGGGTAAAGCATGACTCGTAATAAAATTGCACTCATAGGTGCTGGCAGCATTGGTGGCACACTAGCGCATCTTGTTGGCCTTAAGGAACTTGGAGATGTGGTGTTGTTCGATATTGTCAAAGGAGTACCGCAGGGAAAGGCCCTTGACATTGTCGAGGCGTCTCCGGTTGAAGGTTTTGACGCAAAATTTCTGGGCGCGAATAGTTATCGCGCAATTCGCGGAGCTGATTTAGTAGTAGTTACTGCTGGGATACCACGCAAACCCGGTATGAGTCGTGACGATCTCATCGGGGTGAATACCAGAGTTATGGAAGCGGTCGGTGCTGGAATCAAAACCAACTGTCCGAAGGCTTTTGTGATATGCATCACTAACCCGCTTGATGCTATGGTCTGGGCGCTTCGCGAGGCCAGTGGGTTGGCTCATAGTAAAGTTGTGGGCATGGCAGGAATCCTCGACTCGGCCAGATTTCGTTTTTTTCTAGCGGAAGAGATGGGCGTCTCGGTGAGAGATGTGACAGCATTTGTGCTGGGTGGACATGGGGACACCATGTTGCCCTTGGCGCGTTACTCGACTGTGTCAGGTATTCCGTTGCCCGATCTGGTGAAAATGGGGTGGATATCCAAGCACCGGCTGGAACAAATTATCCAGAGGACCCGCGATGGTGGTGCTGAGATAGTAGGCCTTTTGAAGACCGGTTCGGCGTTTTACGCCCCGGCCACAGCGGCCATTGAGATGGCCGAATCATACCTCAAGGACCAGAAGCGTGTGCTGCCTTGTGCTGCCTATCTTAATGGACAATATGGTGTGCGGGGTCTCTATGTTGGTGTGCCTGTTGTGATTGGGGCAAAAGGGGTTGAACGGATTGTGGAGATTGCGCTTAACAAAAGCGAGAAGGCCCAATTCCAAAAATCAGTTGCGTCGGTGCGTGGTCTGGTCGCCTCGGTAAAGAAAATACGTAAGCCTCGATCGAATAAGAAATAGTGGTCATAGAAAGAAGAGCGGTTGGGCGGGAGGTGAAATGAAAATTCACGAATACCAGGCAAAGGCTATTTTGAAAAAATTTGGTGTGGCTGTTCCCGACGGTCGTGTTGCCCATACAGTAGAAGAGGTCAGGGAGGCAATCCAAAAGCTTGGCGGCTACTCGTGGGTGGTTAAGGCGCAAATCCATGCTGGGGGTCGAGGAAAGGGCGGCGGTATCAAGGTTTGTGGGACCGCTCAGGAGGTTATCGCAGTTGCAGGAGACATGATAGGGATGAATTTGGTAACCCCTCAGACAGGGGTCGAAGGCCAAGAGGTCCGATGTGTTTATATAGAAGAGGCGTGTGAAATTAACCGTGAGCTTTATCTTGGCCTACTGCTTGATCGTGCCAACAGTCGCTTGGCATTTGTGGGTGCAGCAGAAGGTGGAATGAACATCGAGGAGGTCGCTGCCGCCACTCCAGAAAAAATCCTTCGTGTCCCTATAGACCCTTCAACGGGAATGTTGGCGCATCACGCACGAAATTTAGCATTTGGGCTAGGCTTGCAAGGAAGTACGGCTACGGAAGCTATCAAAACAATCCACGGGGTATACGAGGCATTCACCGCGACTGAGTCGAATCTGATTGAGATCAACCCGCTGGTTGTTACAAAAGACGAAAAAGTATTGGCTTTAGACGCAAAAATGGACTTCGATGACAATGCTCTATTTCGTCATCCTGACCTTGTTGAACTATGTGATGAAAACGAAGAAGACCCTCGTGAACGAAAAGCCCAGAGCTTTGGTCTGAGTTACATTAAGCTAGACGGCAACATCGGTTGTATGGTCAATGGCGCAGGCTTGGCCATGGCGACGATGGATATTATCAAACTCAACGGTGGCAAGCCGGCTAACTTTCTGGATGTTGGAGGAGGCGCTACGAGGGACAAGGTTACTGAGGCATTTAAAATCATTCTTTCGGATCCTGATGTTGAAGGTGTGCTGGTAAATATTTTTGGTGGGATAATGCGTTGCGATGTTATCGCAGAGGGCATTGTTGAAGCAGCACGTGAAGTTAATGTGCGCATTCCTCTGGTGGTCAGATTGAAAGGCACCAATGTGGAGCTAGGCAGGGAAATACTTGCTAAATCGGGTATGTCTCTGTCGACGGCGGATCATTTTGCAGACGCAGCAAAAAAAATAGTAGCTGCAGTCCGGAGAGACCACTAATGGCCGTACTTATTGATTCTTCAACCAGGGTAATTTGTCAGGGCTTTACGGGTCGACAGGGGACATTTCATTGTGAGCAAGCAATAGCGTATGGCACTAAAATGGTTGGAGGCGTGACACCTGGTAAAGGGGGTGGGACGCATCTGGACTTGCCAATCTTCAATACTGTGCATGAAGCGATGGTAAAAACTGGGGCAAATGCCACGGTTATATACGTTCCGCCTGCTCACGCTGCGGACGCAATTTTGGAAGCAATTGACGCCAGAGTCGAGCTGGCAGTCTGCATTACCGAAGGCATTCCTGTAGCCGACATGATACGCGTCAAACGGGTGTTATTTGGCTCCGGTACAAGACTGATTGGTCCAAATTGCCCTGGTATCATTACACCCGAGCAATGCAAGATTGGTATTATGCCTGGACACATCCACGTTTCTGGCAGGATAGGCATTGTTTCACGTTCCGGCACGCTCACGTATGAGGCTGTGTCGCAGACAACGGCAGAAGGACTCGGACAGAGCACATGTATCGGCATAGGAGGAGATCCGGTTAACGGGACTAACTTTGTGGATTGCGTAGAGCTCCTTATTGGCGACCCGGACACAGAAGGAATCGTCGTGATCGGGGAAATTGGAGGTACGGCGGAGGAGGAAGTGGCAGAATTCTTAATTCGATCAGGTAGCGTAAAGCCGGTTGTTGGGTTCATTGCAGGAGTCAGCGCACCGCCCGGCCGTCGAATGGGTCACGCCGGTGCAATTGTTTCGGGTGGGCAGGGCGCTGCTGCAGAAAAGATTGAGGCGCTTAAAAGCGCTAGCGTTGTGATTGCAAAATCACCCGCTGACATCGGTTCCACGATGGCAAGGGTTTTAGGTTCCTAGTACGGTAACTCTGTTACCTTAATTCCAGGGCTGCGGGCGGGCACTTTGGAGACCAATCTGTGAACTTGCCCTCGCAAACGAAATGAGGAAATGTTTGGCGTCGCAAAGAGGAGAGTACCTAGATAGCCAAACAGTTAATTGTGGAGGTGTTCAAAGGTAAAATTTGGCTTGCCGTCATACGCGTGTCACTGGGGCCATAAACTCCCAAAAGACCATTCTTATTTCTGTCCTGCGTCGGTTAGATCAGCCAGTGAACTTAATTTTTTGCACGCGGATGCGCCGCTTGATAAACAGCTTGCATCTGTACACCGTCAACCTCTGTGTAGCGCTGTGTAGTAGAAAGGCTTGAATGGCCAAGCAGTTCTTGGATAGTTCGTAAATCCCCACCACTAGATAGCAAGTGAGTTGCAAAACTGTGACGAAGTGCATGTGGCGTCACGTTGTCTGGTAAGTTTAACTTGGTGCGTAATTTGCGCATAACGCGTTGTGTGACGCCAGCGTTAAGCGCACGACCACGTGCACCCAGGAATAAGGCACTATCTGGGTGAATTCGATAAGGGCATGCGGCCAGGTACATTTCCACTGCTTCCAGCACGCGCGGCAGAAGTGGCACCAGCCGCTGCTTGCGGCCCTTGCCCGTAATTGTCAGGATTTCAGGTCGCCCCAATAGATCCCCGAGCGTCAGTGCAAGCGCCTCACTAATTCTCATTCCCGTGCCGTAAAGGAGCATGAATAAGGCATGGTCCCGCAGTGCGAGCCACGCTTTTGGTTCAGCGGTTGATTTTCCCGCAGCCGCGATTGTTTCTTTCGCATCTCTTTGACTTAAGGGCCGTGGCACTAATCTATCGCTTTTTGGTGTTCGGAGCGCGGCAAGTACTGGGTTTTGCATCAGCCCAACGTTGTCCAGATAGCGGAACAGACTGCGGATGGAAGATAGCGCACGCGCGCGTGACCGGGGGGATAGACCCTGCTCGCTCAACCAGGTCAGCCAGGCCCTGAAATCACGAATACTGAGTGAGGTGAGATCAGACAGGTCCGTTGGATGGCCCAAATGTCCCGTCATAAAGGTCGCAAAACTACCGGCATCCTGCCCGTATGATTTGACGGTGTTTGTTGCCATCCGTCGTTCGGCTGAAAGCCATCGCTGCCAATCGCAAATAACGCTTTCTATAGCGGCAGACGTCATTCTGTGGATAAGTCCATTTTGGTCTTCATTTTACAAAATGTGGACGCAAAACCGATCTAGAAATACTCAATTTATCCAATTTTGGTTTTTGGCAGTAGCTTGTCTCGGCCGACTAACATGTCAGACTAAGTCTCACATAATATTGGTCCATTTATCCGGCAGCTTGTCATGAGTCGGCTGCGTGGTCGGACTCAACGTTCATGTCCTCAAGCCTTCCAATCAGTGCTTCAACTCCTTCTCGTGCCACGAGGGAAGTAAACTCAGAACGTTTGGTGGTCAACATGCTTACTCCCTCTGCTGCGACATCGATCACTTTCAGGCCGTCATTTGTTTCGCGAACTCGCCAATCCACGCGGAGTGGGACGACGTCGTCTTCGCCACGCACTACCAAGGTATATATCACCGTGTCTTTTTCTGTTAGCGCTGCGGACTTTTCTATCTCCATAACCTCGCCCTCATAAACTCCGAGCTGAGAGGTATACACCCGTACCAAGTGAGTTCTAAAAACCTGAGCGAATCTGGCCTTTTGCTCAGGCGTTGCTGTGCGCCAATGTCGCCCAAGTACAAGGCGGATAATGGTTGGCATATCAAAATTTTGATTCAAAAGTGCGCGAAAGCCGGCCTCACGTTCAGTACTTGCTTCAAGAGGCAACTCAAGAACTTTTATCGCCTTATTGATCAGCTCATTGATAAATTGTTCCTGTGGAGTTGCTTGGGCAGTGACCGTTGCTGAAAATCCAAGTATAAGAACAGCGGCGGCTGCACTGACCGGGGCCAAACAGAGGCGACGGATCATCATTGACTAATTCACATATGACAGTTCGCTGTCATCTAGGAAATCCTGCGAATGTCCAAAGAATGGATCGTCAGTAGATGGCTCGCCGTTTTGGATTAGGTCTTCACGACGCTGTCGATACAGACTGCGAATAGTTGCGTAAAAATCCACCGAGGTCCGTTCAATTTCATCGAGATCCTCAATATGGCGCGAGCGTTGGTCAATTCCATTGACTGCTGCCATAGTCCAACCAACCCACTCGAGGCCCGCGTTATCCAGGGCATAATTCAGGGGGTTTATAAAAAAATCTACACCCCGGCCCAGGCCATCTCTCACTGAGGAGGGCCCCAATACCGGCAATACAAGATACGCTACTTCACCGCCGCCCCAGACCGCTAAAGTCTGGCCAAAATCTTCATCAATCGATTCAAGCCCTATTGCTTCTGCTACATCGATTAGTCCGGCGATGCCGACTGTCGAGTTTACCACAAGGCGCCCTGCGGCCGTCCCTGCACGCCCAAGCTGACCTTGCATAATGGCATTGGCAAAATTCACGGGCTCACCAAGGTTTTCTAGGACGTTCCTGATCGCGCCACGCATAAAGTTGGGAAATACCCACCGGTAACCTATAGCTATAGGCCGAAACAGCACGCGATCAAGCGCTAGG
>PTKD01000078.1 GCA_002938115.1 Alphaproteobacteria bacterium MarineAlpha9_Bin7
GGAGTGTACTGTGCTGCGCTTGTCCGTTCTTGAACAATCAATTGCCACCGTCGGGTGCCCCAACGAGACAGCAATTTTTAATGCGGTAGAACTAGCCAAACATTGTGAAACACTCGGTTACGCGCGTTTTTGGGTATCTGAACACCACAATCATCCCACTATCGTTGGGACTGCTCCCGAAATTCTCATTGCGGCAATTGCCACGTCTACAAAAACAATACGTGTTGGTAGTGCTGGTATTATGTTGCCGCACTATTCTGCGTTTAAGGTCGCTGAGCAATTCAGGGTGCTTGACGCTTTGGCTCCTGGTAGAATTGATCTTGGGCTCGGTCGCGCCCCAGGTTCAGATGGCCGCACAGCTTTTGCACTCAATCCTCTCGCCAATGAGCGGCCTGCTCAGTTCCCAGCTGATGTGCGTGATTTGATGGCCTGGGTGAGTGGAACTTCTTTACCAGAGAAACATCCTTTTTCTCGCCTTCAAGCCTTCCCCCAGGGTGATACGGTTCCCGAAATCTGGATTCTCGGCAGCTCCAATTACGGAGCACAAATCGCCGCCCATTTTGGTGTGCCCTATTGTTTCGCTTGGTTCTTTACTGATGGTCAGGGTGCAGAGCAGGCCCTTGATATCTACCGCCAAACCTACCAGCCGAGTGGTCGGCATCCAAAGCCCCACACAGGGCTTTGTGTGTGGGCACTTGCCGCCCGGACGGATGAGGAGGCGCAGTTTCACTACAGTTCACGAGCCAAGTGGCGCCTCTTTCGTGACCGCGGAGTTTTTTTGCCAATTGAGCCACCACACGCGGCAGCGGCTTATCCGTTTACCGATTCTGAGGAGGAACGTATTTGTCGGGATCGCGCCAGTGCGTTTGTGGGTACTGGAAAAAAGGTAGCCGCACAGATCAATGCGTTGGCGGAAGAGCATGGCATAGACGAAATAGCAGTCGTCACGTGGGCTCACGATGAGGAGGCTCGCAGACTCAGCTATCAGCTTTTAGCGGAGGAGTGCGATCTGCAACCATTCTAGCACCGATAAAAGAGAACAATGAAAAGCCCGATGAACAGGTGCCCTTAGGCGCTTTTCTTACGTTTCTTTTTTGTTTCACAGACATTTAGCAGGCGGGAAAGATATTGACCTGTGTAGCTTTTAGACGTGGCCACGACGGTTTCTGGCGTGCCTTCGACAACAACGCGGCCCCCGCCATCCCCTCCTTCGGGTCCCAAATCAACGATCCAATCGGCGGTTTTTATAACCTCAAGATTATGTTCAATTACCACCACTGTGTTCCCCGTTCCCACGAGGGAGTGAAGGACCTCCAGGAGTTTGCGCACGTCCTCAAAGTGTAGGCCGGTTGTTGGTTCATCGAGTATGTATAGGGTTTTCCCGGTCGCGCGTTTCGATAATTCCTTCGCTAATTTGACGCGTTGAGCCTCGCCACCAGACAGAGTAGTAGCGGGCTGACCAACCTTGATATACCCAAGTCCCACGCGTTGCATCGTCTCAAGCTTGTCACGAATCGATGGAACCGCGTGGAAGAGTTCAGCAGCTTCGTCCACAGTCATGTCTAAAATGTGTGCGATAGAGCGGCCACGGTAGGTGATTTCAAGCGTCTCTCGGTTGTACCGTGCTCCCTGGCAATTGTCGCAGTTTACATACACATCGGGTAAGAAATGCATCTCAACCTTGATTACGCCCTCGCCCTGACACCCTTCGCAACGTCCGCCTTTGACGTTGAAAGAGAAGCGACCGGGTTTGTACCCGCGCGCAGCCGACTCAGGTAAACCCGCGAACCATTCCCGGACCGGCGTGAAGAATCCAGTGTACGTAGCCGGGTTAGATCGAGGCGTACGACCGATAGGAGCCTGATTAATATCGACGACTTTATCGATTAATTCCAATCCTTCTAACGATTTATATGGTCCAGGATGGGTGCGGGCTCGGTTGAGCTGACGAGCAGCAGCCGGGTACAGCGTATCCACAACCAAGCTTGATTTTCCGCTACCCGAGACACCCGTAACACAAATAAAATTTCCTAATGGAAATGTTACAGTGATCCCTGTCAGATTGTTGGCAGCAGCTCCAATTAGGGTTATCGCTTTATCGTTTCGGTCAACGCCTTTTCCTCGGGTCTCTGGTATAGGGATTTGGCGTTTCCTCGATAGATATTGGCCAGTTAGACTGTTGGCGCTAGCGATAATGTCTTTAGGGGAGCCACTGGCTACGATATGGCCACCCGACTCGCCGGCGCCTGGGCCCATGTCAATGATATGATCCGCGGCCACAATTGCTTCTTCATCGTGTTCAACCACGATCACAGTATTTCCAAGGTCCCGCAAATTGCGGAGGGTTTGTAATAAGCGAGCGTTGTCGCGTTGGTGCAGACCAATTGAAGGCTCATCGAGCACGTAAAGTACGCCAGTCAGACCGGATCCGATCTGGGAGGCCAACCGTATGCGTTGGCTTTCACCACCTGATAGAGTGCCCGACTTGCGGGATAAACCAAGATAGTCCAGGCCCACATCAACCAAGAAGCCTAACCGAAGGTTTATTTCTCTAAGAATACGAACTGCGATTTGTTGTTGCTTGAGAGTGAGTTTCGACTCAACCTCGGAAAACCATTTTGCCGCTTCCTCTATTGATTGGTTAGCGGTCTCGCTAATGTGTCGGCCACCTATCTTCACGGCAAGAGCCTCAGGCTTAAGGCGAGACCCGCCGCAATCTTCGCATTCGAAGTCGCTTTGAAATCGGCTGAGTTCCTCCCGCAGCCAAGAGTTGTCTGTTTCGTTCAAACGACGTTCCAGATTCGGAATTACACCCTCGAAGGGTCGATTGGTCGTATACCTTCGGACACCATCGTCATAAGTGATGGGTACCGTCTCTTTGCCGGAGCCACATAAGGTAATGTCGTGTGCTTTTTTTGATAGCTCTTTGTAGGGTTTGTTAACACTGAATTTGTAATAACTAGCGAGGCCTTGCAGTGCTTGCTGATAATATCGACTGGAGGTGTTTGTCCAGGGCTGGATTGCTCCTTCCCGGAGGCTCTTGCCGGTATCTGGCACAACCAGATCCGGATCAAAATATGCAATAGTGCCTATTCCGTCGCAGTTTGGGCAGGCCCCAAACGGGCTATTGAACGAAAATAACCGTGGTTCGATTTCGTCAATAGTAAAGCCAGATACCGGACACGAAAAACGTGCGGAGTACGTGGTCCGCTCCCCAGTCTCCGCGTTCTCCGTAAATAAAAGGCCGTCACTCAGTTCTAATGCAGTTTCGACACTGTCGGCCAAGCGGACCGATAGTTCTTTGCTTACCACAATCCGGTCAACCACTACCTCTATATCGTGTTTTTTGTTTCGATCGAGCGCAGGAGTGTCATCGATCTGGTAGATTTCGCCATCGATTTTTAAGCGCTGAAACCCACGTTTCATGAGCATAGCGATTTCTTTGCGATATTCACCCTTTCGGCCTCGGACAATCGGAGCCAGTAAATAAAGACGAGCACTTTGGGGCGATTTCAGAATTCCATCCACCATCTGACTCACGGTCTGGCTTTCAATTGGCAATCCGGTGGTTGGTGAATAAGGTACCCCCACCCGAGCGTATAAGAGGCGCATGTAGTCATATATCTCAGTTACTGTGCCTACAGTGGATCGGGGGTTACGGGAGGTAGTCTTTTGGTCGATTGCTATGGCTGGAGAGAGCCCCTCAATTGACTCCACGTCTGGTTTCTCCATTAGCTCAAGGAATTGGCGTGCATAAGCGGATAGGCTTTCGACGTAGCGTCTTTGTCCTTCCGCGTATATCGTGTCAAAAGCAAGTGATGACTTCCCCGATCCCGATAGGCCTGTTATCACCGTCAGGCTGTTGCGTGGCAGTGCCAGATCAATATTCTTGAGATTATGCTCTTTGGCGCCGGTGACCCGGATTTCGTTGTCCATTGCTCGAATCAAGTGTGAAGGTTGGTCTGCAATCGTATTGCTGCCTCATGTCGTGTGCGACGGCAAGTCCGATCTTATCATCGAGTCTCCCAAAACTTATCGAAGATCTTTATGTGAATATGATTTTTTGTTTTTCGCAGGCTCACTTGTTTTGAAGTGCAGGCTGGCGGTAACCTCGCTGGTGCGGTTATAATCTATTTTTTAATTGTAGCTGCTGGATAGTGCAGCACATACTTAGCGTGGGGCAGCATATGGCGGGAAGTGTCAATAAAGTCATACTGATAGGCAATCTCGGGCGGGATCCTGAGGCCCGGGCAATGCAAAGTGGCGATAAGGTAGCCAATTTGTCGGTCGCGACCAGTGAAAACTGGCGTGATCGCCAGACTGGAGAACGGCGCGAAAAGACCGAGTGGCACCGGGTGGTTATTTTTGATCAGAACTTGGTGGAAATTGCGGAAAAATACCTACAGAAAGGCTCAAAGGTATACCTTGAAGGGCAACTCCAGACCCGCAAGTGGACGGACCAGTCGGGTCAGGAAAAGTATACGACCGAGGTAGTACTTCAACGTTTTCGTAGCACCCTGACCATGTTGGATTCGCGTGCGGATTCGGGCGCAGGCGGTGATTATGCCTCGTCTTCTGGCAGCGAGGTTGGTGACGCGCCATCCACCCCCGCGGATTTTGACGACGAAATACCATTTTAGGCTGGTTTACTTCTTCTTTTCCAGGTGTGGTCGTTCTTACGTGCCGACGTGGCATTTCTAGTGCCTGAGTAGGCTTTGCATGTCGAATTTGTCATATGCTCGTACTCTGTGCAGCGAACCTAGGTAACCGGAGATAAATCGGTCTGGTCGTTGAGGTGAGGCAGCATATCTAATTTGCGTTGAGGAACCCGTTTATTTTCACGGCCATAATGAAATCATTCTCGTGCAATCCTTTAATTTTTTTGGTCTGCAAGGATATGTTGGCGTAGCCCCAACCAAACGAGACATCGGGATGGTGGCCTTCGTGTTCCGCAAGTGCGCCGACCTTCTGCACGAAATCCATCGACTCTCTAAAATCACTAAAGGCGTATTCGCGCAAGATCAAGGTACCGCCTTCTAAAAGTTGCCAGCCTTCGGTTTGAGCTAGGTAATGGTTGGCTTCTTCAGGCGTGAGTGGCGGGATGCCGCCTTGGCAGGGAGTGCATGTTTTCGTGTTGAGAGAATCCGTCATATTTGTGATCTCCAGTCTTCAGTAGAATTTTAGGCATACATCGGGCCCGTCATAAAGAAACGTTTAACATAACAGTAGGTGGCAGTAGTTCCAGCCGGCACACGGCTTAACTGGCGTTGTCAAGCTCATCTAGACGCAGCCTAAGTTTGTTTCCTAGCCAGATAGCGTGATCGGTGTGGTCGCCCAGACTTGACCCTGTGTTGGGATGAATGAGGATATCAAGGCCACGTCTATTAATCAGCAACCAGGGAACGATTCTGGCAAACACATCATTCTCGAACGCAACCTGAAACATAGCCTGCGGGTGCGGACCTACTGGTTTCTCCCGCCAGCGCCCCATTCTCATTACGAATCGCTGTTCGATTTCTTCACGCAGGGCTTCCGCAATATGTCTGTTTGCATCATCATAGTATATGTGGGCATGATAATTTTCGATTGTCACGGCAGACCTTGTCTCTGTTGTGCGTTGCTTAGCTGGCATTAAGGTGTCAGATTGGGGTTGATTATAACGAACATGTCTATGCCAATGGAATGGGTACACTAAATGTTTATTCAAACAGAAATTACGTCTGATCCAGACTTAATTAAATTTCTGCCTGGGAAAGCAGTATTGGAAGGGAAAGAGGTAACTTTTTCTGACCCCGTCTCCGCTGAACGATCGCCGCTTGCTGCACGTCTGTTTGACGTTGAAGCGGTAACCGGAGTTAGGTTTGGTGCAGATTTTATTGGTGTCACAAAACTCAAAGACGGTGACTGGCAGTTAATGAAGCCGGCAATCTTGGGCGCCATCATGGAGCACTACGTGGCGGGTTTGCCGATGATCACAGATGGCGAGGTTGAGGTGGAAGAAGACTTTGATTCCGTCGATGCAGAGCTCGTCACGGAAATCAAGGAACTACTGTCTACCCGAGTTGGTCCGGCAATTACAGAAAGCGGTGGCGAGGTAAAATTTCGTGGCTATCGAGAAGGCAGAGTCATCGTGGAATTGTCAGGATCTGCAAATAGCTATCGTACGGGAATTGAGAATTTATTGCGTCACTACGTAGCCGAATTTGTCGAGTTAGTGGACTACCGTGATAGCAAACCGAAACCCGGACTCCAAACAGAGAATGGAAAGGCTGTGCGGCGGTTGCTTGATGAACGAATTAATCCGTCGGTGGCTACGCACGGTGGCCACATCGCTTTGGTCGATGTCCAGGAAGACACGGTCTACATTCGACTTGAGGGGGGTTGCCAAGGTTGTGGCATGGCTGATGTGACCCTGAAGCAGGGTGTGGAGGTTGAAATCAAGAAGGAGGTCCCGTCAATTGCACATGTTTTGGATGTGACCGATCACGACGGTGGTGCGAATCCATATTATCAGCCGGGTAAATAAATCTGGGTCTTGGCGCCCAAACTCGTGAACGTCGTACTCCTCTCTACTTACGATCTGGGTCATCAATCTTTTGGTCTGGCCTCTCCGGCCGCGTGGTTGAAGAGGGTTGGCGCAAATGTGGTGTGTAACGATCTCGCTGTTGAGGATCTGAAAACCGGAGCCATCGTTGCCGCCGATTTGATCGCGTTACATGTACCGATGCACACGGCTGCTCGCCTTTCATTGCATTTGTTGCCTAGTGTGACGGCTTTGAATGCGCGAGCGCTCCTGGTCTGTTATGGGATGTATGCTCCAGCAAACCAATCCGCTTTAAAGGAGGCTGGAGTAGAAATAGTGTTAGGCGGTGAGGCGGAGACCAAACTGGTCGAGATATACCAGCGGAAGTTGGCTGGGCAGCCGGTTCGCCATTTATCAACTAAAGCTTTGACCAAACAGCAATTTGTTCGTCCGGATCGTCGTGGCCTGCCGGATCTCCATAAATATGCTCACCTTCTCGGACCGGGCAATGAAATCACCATAGCTGGCTATAGTGAAGCTAGTAGAGGGTGCAAGCATTTGTGCCAACATTGTCCCGTCGTACCAGCTTACGGAGGACGATTTTTTATCGTGGGCGTGAACGTTGTGCTTGAGGATATTGACCAGCAGGTGGAAATGGGTGCGCGCCACATTACATTTGGGGACCCGGATTTTTTTAATGGCCCCGGTCACGCGATGCGTGTGGTTGAAGCGTTGGCCAAACGTCACCCAAAGCTTACATATGACGTTACTATCAAGGTCGAACACCTGCGACGTCATCATGAACTTTTGCCACGCCTCGTAGAGACGGGTTGCCTATTTGTTACCACTGCGGTGGAATCATTTGACGACACTGTTTTGCACGCACTCAACAAGGGCCATTCGCGGTCTGATTTTGCTGATGCTCTGGAAATTTGCAAGGCAGTGGGACTACAGGTTTCGCCGACGTTTGTCCCGTTTACGCCGTGGACTACGCCAGAGTCGTATCTTGATCTTCTTCAACAAATAGTTTTGTTGGAATTAGTGCCCCGTGTAGCCCCTATTCAACTTGCGATACGTCTCCTGGTGCCGCGAGACTCACTTCTTCTCAGCAGTCCTTCTTTTTCTCGATTTCTTGGTGGTTATGATGCTGAAAGTCTCAGCTATCTATGGCATTACGCGGACCCAGGTACGATTTCGATGGAGCAGGAAATACGAGTAGTTGTTGAGAAAGATGTTCCGATGGGGGTGCCGGTTCTGGAGACGTTTGCTAAAATCTGGCGCGTTGCTCATGAGGCGGTCGGCCGGGTCGCACCGTCGATCTCTGTTGCCAATTCTGAACCGGTGTGGTCGATGAGTGAGCCATGGTATTGCTGCGCCGAGCCAACTGCGGAGCAATTTGACCGATTGTGATTAGTGGGCGTAGGCGCGAATATGAAACGCGTGTTATTGCTTTTACCTTCAAATAGCTACCGGGCGGCGGCGTTCGTTGCGGCATGTGCGGACCTTGATGCTCATGTGATTACTGGAGTTGATGCGACGCAAGCTTCGGCGCAGTTTGGTGACAGCCGAGTCATGCAGTTTAATTTTTCAAATCCGGCTTTGGGTGCACAAGAGATATCGGATTTTGCCAAAAATAATCCATTGGATGCCATAGTTCCGGCCGAGGAGGATGCAGTATTGCTGGCGGCTCATGCAGCTCAGAGGCTCGGTCTCATCCATAATAGCGTTGACGCGGTTGCTGCCACTCGGGACAAATTCCAGCTAAGAAAATTGCTGACCTCTGCTGGGTTGCCTCAGCCCGCTTTCAAGTTGTTGGATGCAGCGAAAAATTTAAAGGATTTTGCTCCGCTCGAGTTGCCGTTCGAATTTCCGTCTGTCGTAAAGCCAACGA
>PTKD01000079.1 GCA_002938115.1 Alphaproteobacteria bacterium MarineAlpha9_Bin7
CGCCGCCCTTACGCCAACTAACTATTTTTCTGTTATGGCTCAAGCGTCTAATGTGATTACTAATTTACCAAAATGGCTGTTTGCTCGCATGGAGTGATAAGCCGATCGCGCATCAAAAAATTCAAATGTCCTGTCCACCACTGGAGAAAGTTTGGCTGTCTCTATGGCCCGGTTCATATTTTGGAACATTGCACGGCTTCCAACATAAATTCCATGTAAATGGAGAGAACGTCGCATCAGTACCGTCGGATTGATCTGGCCCTGTGATAGGATACCAATGAGATAAATGCTTCCGCCTATGCGCGTAGCTTCTATCGATCTCTCCAAAGTGCCAGCACCCCCGACTTCAATCACATGATCTACGCCTATTCCTCCAGTCAAATCATGGACCTCTTTGTGCCAATCCGGATATTTCTGATAATTGATCGTTTTCCACGCACCCATCCCTTTAGCACGAGACAACTTTTCATCACTGCTTGAAGTGATGATGGCCCGCGCTCCGTGTAAAGTACAAAATTGGAGTCCAAAAATTGATACACCACCGGTACCCAGTAATAATACCGTGTCTCCTGCTTTAACTCCGCCACGCTCAATCAGAGCATGCCAAGCCGTCAATGCTGCACAGGGCAATGTCGCAGCCTCAACGTTGGATAAATGGTCGGGAACCTGAACAATCCCTTCCTCATTCAACACCACATATTCGCGTAGTACACCGTCAAGAGAGCCCCCCAACGCACTAAACATACCCTCTGGAGAAATTTCACCACTACTCCAACGTTGGAAAAAACAGCCCATTACTCGGTCACCGAGTTTCACTCGAGTTACCCCGGCCCCTAATTCCACCACTTCACCCGCACCATCCGAATTAGGAATACACGGCAGAGAAAGTTTCCGGGTTATTGGGTCCTCAATCGTAACTAAATCTCGATAATTAATCGAAGATGCACGAATTCGAATCTTAACCTCTCCTGGACCAGGATTCGGTTCGGAACGTTCGGACATCGACAATGCATCTACACCACCAGCACCTAGAATTTCGTATGCTTTCATATGGTTACTCCGTGTAACGCATGCACCGTTCCGGCACAGCAAAACCCACAAGCTGACCCGCAATTTCAACGCAAGTTATGCGCAGTGCCATCCATTTTTCAACAAGAAACCAGGGCCACACTCAATACTCAGGGACCCTAATCCTCCTTTTATCGAACCGATATCGACGTGAGTTGGTCACAATGCACAGAACCCAACGGCTCAGCTAGTAATTTTTACGTTGAGCCCCAAGAATGCTCAGGTTTTCCAAGTTATGTCCGTAAATAAATGCCACGCCTCTTGTTAAAAACTAAACACTCCCCCTATCATCGGACTGTCTAGCGTCTGTTTCAGGCTGTGATGATCCACTAAGAATTTCAGATTGCGATATAGTTGGCTGATACCAGTGAATAAACTGAAAACACAAACACCGGACAACGATGATGTGCGGCAGATATAGCCTTGTCGCCCCAGCAGAAGCTGTTCGTGCCTTGTTCAAATTTGAAGGCGCAACACCGAATTTAGCTCCCAGATACAACATTGCGCCAACTCAAGCTGCACCTGTCATCATACAAAGAAAAGACGGTGAACGCGAATTGGTTGTTATGCGATGGGGATTTGTACCAGCATGGTCCAAGGGGCCAGACAACCGTTACTCAATGTTTAATGCTCGGGCTGAAACTGTACACGAGAAACAGGCATACCGCGTTGCCTTCGAAAAGCGTCGGTGTCTCGTGCCAGTTGATGGATTTTATGAATGGCGTGAGTCTTCTGGGACAAAAATGCCGTATCGGATATCGCTTATAGACGAATCCCTTTTTGCCTTCGCCGGTTTATGGGAACACTGGGAAGGTAGCGACGGCTCTTTCATTGAATCCTTTACCATAATAACTACTCGGGCAAATTCTTTGATCTCCCGAATTCATGACAGAATGCCTGTGATAATGCCGTTGGAGGTTCATGCGGAATGGCTTGGTTGTTGCAGCGCGGCAGAACTTCTAATCCCCTATTCCCCGGAGAAAATGAAAGCATATCCCGTAGATGCATATGTCAACGATGCCCGCCACGATGACCCAATGTGTATATCGCCGGCTGGGGAAAGCGTACCTGATGAAATAATGAACTAAAACTTGCATGGGACTGATTCATGAACAAAAAGTTCAAAAATTTTCCCACACTAGTAAAATAACGAAATTAAGCTAAAGTATAACATTAAAGTAATATCGTTATATTTTGTTTTACAAGGATTTAAAATGAAAACCCGAAGGTTGGGAAAAACAGAAATTCAGGTATCCGAATTGGTGCTAGGCGGAGGTTACGTCGGTGGTGTACTCCTACACCAAGACGATGAAACAAAAAGATTGGCAATCGAATGCGCGTTAAAGGCCGGAATCAATTTCATTGATACCGCGCCTTCCTACGGCGATGGACAATCTGAGCAAAACCTCGGCTGGTTGCTCCAGGAGATCGATCAAACTCCCTACCTATCAACAAAAGTCGCAATTGATGCGAGTACACGACATGATTTGGCCGGTCAAATTGAAAGAAGTCTCCACGATAGTTTAATACGTCTTCAACGTGAATCCGTTGACGTCCTTCAACTGCATAATCCGTTGGGGCTAAATGACGATGGGCCAATGCTTGCTGTTCGACATTTATTTGATAAAAAAGGAATCATCAAAGCCCTCGACAACGTCCGTTCGCAAGGATTGACCAAGTATATTGGTTTTACTTCCCTTGGCGAAATCGATCCCTGTCGCCGTGCAATTGAGAGTGGTGCCTTCGACACTGCGCAGATCTATTACAATTTACTTAACCCAAGCGCCGGGCGAGATATGCCTTTAAACTGGGAAGGACAAAGATTCACCGGACTGATAGAGAGCTGTCGTGCCCATGACGTCGGAGTGATGAATATCCGAGTTTTTGCGGCAGGTATTCTTGCAACGAGGCTAAGAACTGGACGCGAGATACCTATTACCTCGGAAAAGGACTTGTCCCGTGAAGAAAAACGTGCGGATGCAATATTCAGCGAGCTATCCAAGGACAATCATACCCATGCTCAAACCGCACTTCGATTTTCGTTAGCCAATGAGAGTATCTCATGCGTACTGATCGGAGTTGCCAACCTGAATGAACTCGACGAAGCAATTACTGGGGCGTTGTCAGGTCCCTTACCCAAGTCAGTTATATCCAGATTAGAAAAAGTCTATAATTTAAACTTTGGATTACACTAATAACAGAACACGTTATTCACCCACGCCATTATTGCGTCTTGCGTTCTATAGGAGAGCATCCCGAATTACGGTGATGGCATGGTACGCTTGACGTGGAGTTGCAGTGGCTACTTGATGGCGACACGACGTACCATCTGCTACAATCAACGTAGAAAGAGATGCATCCCTGACAGCTGGCAGCAAATCAAGCTCACCGATGCTGCGTGCAACTCTCTGTGTATCAGCTTGATAACCGAAAGCGCCCGCCATTCCGCAGCAGGTTGAGTCGATGGTGTTTACCTCAATTCCAGGAATAAGCTTCAGCGCCTCTATAGTTGGACCAAACGCATCAGCTGATTTCTGATGGCAGTGTCCATGAGCCAAAATCTCTAGACCATCACTATTCCGCAGAGGTAATGCCAAGTCGCCGTCTTGATTTCTCTTTACCAAATATTCTTCAATGAGCGAGGCACTCTCTGAAAGTGGAATAGCATCGCCCACCAACTCCGGTAGTTCATCTCGAAGAGTAAGAATACAAGATGGCTCCAACCCTATAATGGGAATGCCTCTCTTGACGTATTCTGACGAAGCCTTAACCAAACGAGCCGCCTCCTTTTTTGCTTCTTCGACTAGCCCCACGGACAAAAAAGTTCTTCCACAGCACAGAGGGCGTGCTTGATCATCATCTGGTTCTAGAAATCGTACTCGGCAGCCGGCGGCGACCAAAACATCGATAGCTGCTTGGAGGTTGTCCGCTTCAAAATAACGATTGAAACAATCGGCAAACAAAATAACTTCTGGCCCATCGTTATTTCCAAAAGAACGTGACTGGATGTCGAAAGGTCGTTTTGGCCATTTCGGTAGTGGTTGTTTCGCACTTAGGCCAAATAGCCATTCACGAACTTTTGAGCCGATAACGGAGTTACTTAGGTTGGCTAAATAAGGAACCTTGGCTAACCAAGGGGCGTAACGTGGGAAGAATCCGATTAAACGATCACGCCTAGACAGCCCATTTCTGGCGATCTGCTGATGCATTACCTCTATCTTCATCTTGGCCATATCGACGCCTGTGGGGCATTCTCGACTACATGCCTTGCAACCGACACATAATTTAAGACTCTCTGCCATGGCAGGAGACGTAATCGCATCCAAACCAAGTTGCCCTGATAAAGCCAAACGTAGAGTATTGGCTCGTCCACGTGTTGAGTGCTGTTCATCCCGCGTAGCGCGAAATGATGGACACATGGTTCCACCTGAAAATTTACGGCAAGCACCATTGTTGTTGCACATTTCAACGGCCCCCCCCAAACCTCCCCATGAGGACCAATTAAATACGGTTTCATATTCCTCAACACGATACCCAGGCTTGAATCGAAATAATGAACGGTCGTCCATACGTGGTGGATCAACTATGCGGCGTGGATTCAATTGAATCATGGGATCAAAAGCGCGCTTAACCTCCGCGAATGCAGAAACGATACGTGTTCCAAACATTGGTTCATGAAATTCACTCCGAACGATGCCGTCTCCGTGTTCACCCGAATGAGAACCCTTATACTCACGCACCATTGCGAAGGTCTCCTCAGCGATGGCCCGCATCGTTTTTACGTCTTGATCAAGTTTAAGGTTCAGTACTGGGCGAACATGCAGCGTACCCACAGAAGCGTGGGCATACCAAGTTCCCTGAGTGCCATATTTTTTAAAGATAGCGTCCAGACGAGATGTATAATCAGCAAGATCATCAAGCTCAACCGCGCAGTCTTCTACAAAAGATATAGGTTTACCGTCTCCCTTCATGGACATCACTATATTGAGGCCTTGCTTGCGCATCTCCCACACTGCCCGTTGCATTCGTGGCAGAGTGACCTTTACCATCCCAGTTTGGAATCCAAGATCTCCCATCAGTTCATCAAGCTGGTTGAGTTTATTTAGAGTATTATTTTCTCCAGAATCGGCAAATTCCACCAAAAGAACAGCTTCCGGTTCATCATGAATGACTTCCAAAATAACTTTCTGAAAAATATCAATTTCGCGTGCCAGACTGATCATGGTGCGATCGATTAATTCCACCGCTGTTGGTCCAAGGGAAACGATTCCTTTGGTCGCAAGCATCGCCTCATAAAAACTCGGGAAATGGCAGACCCCGAGTACTGTGTTGGTTGGCAGCGGCGATAATGCTAATTCAATTTGTTCAAAAAAGGCCAGTGTTCCCTCTGACCCCACCAACAAATGTGCGAGGTTGGGTGGTTTGGTTTGGTCAGGTATTAAGGCGTCAATGTTATACCCACCGACCCGGCGCATTATTTTTGGAAATCGTGCGTCGATTTCATCCGCTTCCCTACGGCCAATCTCCAAAAGTTTTTCGATTAAATTTCGATTTACCGTTGAGGGTGTCGCGCCTCTTACTTCTGATGCCATACTTCCAAATGTGATATGTTCGCCGTTTGTAAGTAGCGCTTTTATTGAAACAACGTTGTCCCGCATAGTTCCATAACGAATCGAGCGCGCACCACAAGAATTGTTGCCAACCATCCCGCCGATGGTTGCCTGACTTGACGTCGAGATATCCACTGGAAACCAGAGGCCATATGGTTTTAAAATTTGGTTTAGCTGGTCTAAGACGAGTCCCGGCTCAACAGTGGCGCGTAGTTGCGATGGTTCAAGCGACACCACTTGGTCAAGATATTTGCTAGTATCAATGATCAAAGCCTCGTTCACCGTTTGGCCGCACTGTGAGGTTCCAGCGCCACGTGGAAGCATCGGAGTGGCGTTTTCTGCAGCGACAGAAAATACTGCTTCAACATCATTTGTTGTCTTCGGCGTCACTATGCCGAGGGGCACCATTTGATACATCGACGCATCAGTCGCGTAACGTCCGCGACTAAAATCGTCAAAAAATACATCTCCTTCGACCACTTTTCGAAGCCGATGTTCTAGTTCTAAGCCCTTTGATCTTAAAAAATTCGCGACCATCCGTTTAACCATTTTGATGACTCTAAAAACTATAAGCTAAGAATAACGCGGGATCCCAGCCGAATTAACCACCAACGACCCCTCATAAAGCAAGTAAATTAGTAAAATTTAGTTTGGCTTTGCGAAATTAAGGATTATATAGTTAACTCTAGTGTTTGGTTAACTTTGGGCAATCACAGTGAACGCGCTAAGTGTCCGATTGATAGCAACTAAGTCCGCATGGGCCACAGTCGCAATTGTTTTCTCTGCCTCTGGTCCTTTGTACGCAAAAGGTTGTCTTGCAGTCGATTTGTCGAAAGACATTTAAGCTTGAGGGCGCAATAATTTGAACCGGCTAAATATGTTAATCGCCAGCCTGCGCCTGGCCCTTTTCGTCTCCGATAACATTGAAAATAATAAATGTCGTGCGACGGGTGCTGTTGGTGCACAACTTGAAGGACACAATGTGGTCCCACTTCGTTATAGGCAAACGTAAAATAACGCTTGGGGAAAATTCATGAAATTGATTGCAGGCACCATTAACCACAGCCGTAAATGAAAGGATGCAATGTTATGGCTTCAGGAACAGTAAAATGGTTTAATCCTAATAAAGGGTATGGTTTTATTGAGGCAAGTGACGGCACAGGCGATGTGTTTGTGCACATCTCTGCTGTCGAGAGAGCAGGTCTATCCAACCTAAATGAGGGCCAAAAAGTAGAATTTGAGGTTGTTACAGGTCGGAATGGAAAATCCGCAGCCGAAAACCTAGTGGTCTCTGAGTAACGCCGCGCATTGCGGCTAACTTATTAGGTAACTCCGCATCACAGCGGGATACCGTTCGCGCGGACCGAATTAAGGATAAGGGTTTCCCAAGGAACTCCAGGACATGTGCCAACTCCAAACCAGGATTGCGGCCAGAACCGGTAGTGAGCTGCGTCAATTCGCAGGGTTGCTTTCGGTTCTCATCGTAATGTAGCTAGTTCCCAGGATTCCTAAGCCGTACTTGTTCCTCAAACCAACAAGGGAATGTGAGTTATGAAACTAGGGGTGAGTCTACCTCTAACGGACATCGGTGAAGACCCGGGCGTAATCCAAGACTTCGCCCAAAGTGCCGAAGGGCTAGGCTATGAATACCTTGCAGCGGCAGATCACGTCCTAGGAGTAAACGCAAAAAGTCGACCGAATTGGGGCAACCGCAACACTTCCGATGATTGTTTCCACGACCCCTTTGTATTATTTGGTTTTCTGTCGGCTTGCACAAAGCGTATTGAATTCAGCACCCAGGTTCTTATCTTGCCTCAGAGACAGACGGCTTTGGTCGCGAAACAGGCTGCATGTCTTGACGTGCTATCACGTGGGCGATTTCGTTTTGGAATAGGCATTGGGTGGAACGAAGCTGAATATAAATCGTTAAATGAAAATTTTAATAACCGAGGACAACGCTCTGTCGAACAAATTGAGGTGATGAAAGCGTTGTGGTCCAGGCAACATGCGACGTTTGACGGGAAATGGCACCACCTAGATGATTTAGGTATCAACCCACTCCCCCTGAGTCGTTCCATCCCACTATGGTTTGGGGGTCATCAGGACGCGACCCTTCAACGCATCGCAAAATATGGCGATGGCTGGATAATGATTGCCTGGTCTCCGGGAGAAGAGGCGCTCCTACACTTCAAAACGCTTCGAAACTATGTCCTTAAAGAAGGGCGGAATGCCGAAGAGGTTGGCATCGAAGTCTGGGTTTCCGCCTCGGGCACGCCCGACGACTGGCGGGAAGAAGTCCATTTTTGGAAAAAAGCTGGAGTCAGTCATGTTTGTTTAAACAATACATTCTCGCGGTACCAACACACGCGCATCCAGGGCCATACGCCAGAGGCACACATGGAAGCGATGACACTTTACCGGGATTCTGTTTCAGACCTAATAGACTAGTAGGCGAATTGAACCTTGCCATACTTTCTAGAGGTAACAAACGCGAGACGTCTCTTTTTCACGAAAAATGCGATTGTTAATCAATAAAATTGATTTAAGAAAATCTTCGGTTGCCAGTTTGCAACTCTGGATCTCCTATCACAAGTATTTGATTCGACAACTCGTGCGATACACATTTTATGAATGCCTACGACCTGCTACCCACGGTTTCCGATCGCTCGAAGGCTGATAAAACACGCTAACTTCACGCGCAGCCTCGTGCCAGCCGG
>PTKD01000008.1 GCA_002938115.1 Alphaproteobacteria bacterium MarineAlpha9_Bin7
TCGTTCCAGCCTTGCCCTGATTGATCGTTTATCGAAAATGGTGACGGTGGTTTTTGGAGTTAGGCGGAATAGGTAACAACCGTTGGTAAATGATAGGGACCAGATGTATGCATACCGCGTCAAATTCTATTTTACTTAGTGCAACGATTGCGGCGTTGCTTTCGGTGATATCTCCGGTCGGTGCTGTTGTCGAGCCTGAAACAGGTGCGGAGTGGGTTGCAAGCGCCGATGAACCGGGACCTGATGTTCCTCCGGTGGGTAGATCGTTGTTTGATTACCTTTTTACTGAACGAATCAATGGTAGCGCCGAGTATCGCGTTCCATTTCCATTCGAAAAATTGACTGCGCAAATCGAAATGTATCTACGCGCGACTTCAACTCGGTCGTTGCAAAAGGTGTTGATCCCATTGGGTCGTTCTCTGCAAAGGAATGCGGCCAGCCCCCATTTTTTTAAATCTCCTCGGGCCGTAGTAGCCGCTGAGGCCAATCCGGCCCCGGTGCCAGGAGAACCTCTTGTCGTGCTTAAGGACCGCCTTTATCTGGGTTATCAACCAAGCGCCGCGGCGATTGAAGTCATCAGTTATAATGAGGCTGCAGGAAGATTTGAGTTTCAGATCGTTGAGGACTATCGGCCCGGTGGCAAACCAAAGGTGTACTACGCGGAGCGCTCTATTTGTCTTGGATGCCATCAGAATCATGCCCCAATTTTTGCAATTCAACCCTGGGATGAATCCAACTCCAATCCAAGTGTCTCTACACTTCTGAGGCGCGAACAACCCAACTTTTACGGCATTCCATCTTTTACTGGCATTGATATACCTGGCCTCATTGGTCTTTCTGCGGATCGGGCCAATTTATTTTCGACATATCAACTGATTTGGCGCGAGGGTTGCGGTGCGAACGATACTGCAGAATCTACAAAATGCCGAGCCAACGCATTACTTGCTGCGCTTCGCTATCGTCTAGCAGCAGATACGCATGCTGGTACGCGGCAAGATGAAGCTAGATCTACCCTCGTAGCCCGATTTCGTGAGACCTGGCCCGAAAACTGGCCGACTGGGATTGCTATTCCGTCACGTGAGTTACCCGACCTCGACCCATTCGGGAGCGCAAAGACTTATTTAGGCAATGGCGCAATCAGGGAAGTTGATATTCTGGAAAACTTGGTTCCCATTGACGTTGTTTCGATTGATGATGAATACGAACCTTTGTATCCGAGGGCTCCCTTAGAAGTGTGGGATTTGCCGCGTCGCATGCTGGGTGGCGCCGCAATGGAACCGAGCTGGTTGGACGAATTTATAGCCGGCCTCGGTGAGTTTCTAGTGCCTCAAGATATTGAGCTATTCGACCAGCTTCTCGCGGAGAACGGCGGCGCTGTACTGCAATATAATGCACCCTGTGAGATTAAAGTCATTCCAAACGCCCTAGTAGATACCATGTTGTCGTTTTCTTGTCGCGATGTTGAAGCTATGCCAACTTTGTTTTCTGCCGAGGTGCGAGTTCAGCTAGATGATGGAGAGTTAATAGACGGTTTGATAAAAAAATTACGAATAGACCCTTATGGCCCAGCAGGGCCGTTAAAGGCAGTAGATGGTAAGGCGCGTCAGACTGAAAACAGTTGGCGTCTGGTTTTGAAGGTACGAGCATCAAATGACCATGCCAGTTTGGGAGAATTGGGGCGCCATCCTCGTATCAATGCGCGCCTACCGACCGGAGAATTGATTTCAGAAATTGTTTTGGAGTGGGATGAACCAGATGATTCTGGTCATAACACTGGGTCACTCAGTGTTACGGTATTGAACGACATTGACCGGTTGAAGATTGCTGTGGCAAATCTAGCGACTCAGAGTGAAAATGGCCTTTCAGATGCATTGGTAGCGGGATCGTTTCGGCGTTCGGCCCTTTTGCCACCGTTGTTAGAGTCTCTCGGTATGGCACCAGTGACATGGTGTTGTTTGAATGAAGAAGGATTCCCGCCGGTAGAAGTTGTTGGCGAATAAAATCATTAATTTCTCAGCAGTGTTGAGGGATGATCAACGTCGTGGCATGTTGACGCATTGACACTTTTACGACGGCCATCGGAGCAATGTCGGATTTCGAAGAATATCTGTCGCAGCGGACTGATAGCTATTTCAAGCGGACTCGTGAGATCGTCCGTTGTCACGGTGATCGCAGGGTGACCTATGCGGTGTTTATGCGACGACCTGTAATATTTTGCCCACGCCTAGCTGTGGATTGGCTTGAAGAGGCCGCGCGTGAGCGTTCAACACATTTCGACATCGAGCTGTGTTTTGAGGAGGGGGAACGTGTGGGTGCCGGAGAGCCGTTATTGTATGTGTCGGGACAGATGTCAGATTTAGTGGATCTAGAAACCATCTATCTTCAGCGACTTGGCGCGCCTTGCGTGGCTGCATATAACGCGTACCAAATGTGTACTGACCTACCACAAGTACAATTTCTGGCAATGGACGCACGCCACTGTGCGGGTGATGGGATGGTCGATCTGATGGCGTACGCAGCCAGCGTCGCTTCGGCGCGCGCGACAGCTGATTGTGGTGCGTTAGGGTTTGTGGCGGGTGCAAATGACAGGACGGCGCATTATTTTGGACAATCACAGGGTTTCGGCACTATGCCGCATGCTTTGATAGGCTATGCTGGGTCAACTGTGCGTGCGGCCGAGTTGTTTCGCGAGACTTTTCCTGAGGCTCCGCTGACAGTTTTGGTAGATTATTATGGCAGGGAGGTTACTGATGGCATCGCCGTTTGTAATCGGTTTGCTGACCTGGCTACTGAGGGACGGTTGAGCCTTCGATTAGATACCCATGGCGGTCGATTCGTCGAAGGCCTTGATACCGCTACTTCGTACGATATTTTGGAGCAACAGGTTCCGGAAGCCACCCGGACGTATCGCACAGAAACAGAGTTACGGTGGTTGGTGGGCACCGGAGTGACAGCGGCCGCATTGTATCACTTACGTGCCAACCTTGATGCGGCTGGGTTTGGGCAGGTTCAAATTGTTGCCAGTTCAGGGTTCAACCCAGCTAAATGCCGGCTTATGTCGCAGGTTAAAGCCCCTATTGATGCAATCGGTACCGGTTCCTTCCTACCTGAAAATTGGTCTGAGACCTATGCGACAGCTGATATCGTAGCATATGACGGCGCTGCCGAAGTGAAAGTAGGAAGAGAATTTCTTTTGCAAAAAAAGGTGTAGTTTGAGCTGTCGTAAATTTTTAAATAAGGGGAAGGGATACAAAGGTAACGGCGGTTTTACCTATATTCATTAAGGAGCAAAAATTATGGTTCGTTCAGAGCCGGTTTTACATGTAGATGTCAAGTTCTGGTATTAATTACTCTGATCTGACTAGGGCGTTTGGAATAGGTAGCGCCAATCACAAATACTAGTCTGGCAAACATCTGCGGTGCCATGAGCGGCATTAAACACTTTTTTCAGCCAATTCTTTTAACACTGAAACTATGACAGATCATCTTCGAATAGCGTTAGCACAACTAAACCCGGTGGTTGGTGACATCGAGGGCAATATGGCGATGTTGATTAACTCACGCGAGGAGGCAGCGCGAAAGGGTGTTGAGCTGCTAGTGGCTAGTGAACTTTTCGTCACTGGTTATCCGCCAGAAGATCTAGTGCTACGGAGAGCATTTATTTCTAAGGTTGAAGAAGCAGTGCTCCATCTAGCTGCAAAAACTGGAGACGCTGGTCCTGGCCTTCTCATTGGCGCTCCGTGGCGGGACGAAGGGAAACTCTATAATGCCGCACTTTTGCTGGATGAGGGCAAAGTAACCGCCCGTAGATATAAGCACGAATTACCCAACTATGGTGTTTTTGATGAGCAAAGAATCTTTGAAGCTGGCCCACTGGCAGGCCCGGTGTCTTTTCGTGGCGTCCGACTGGGGGTCATGCTTTGCGAGGATATGTGGTTTGAGGATGTCTCAGAAACACTTGCAGAATCAGGTGCGCAAATACTAATTGTGTTGAATGGGTCACCGTACGAAAAAGATAAGGATGATGTTCGTCTCAACTTAGCTGTTTCGCGTGTGGTGGAAACTGGCCTTCCTCTCATTTACGTCAACCAGGTGGGCGGACAAGACGAACTGGTTTTTGATGGTGGATCCTTCGTGCTTGACAGTGATCAAACTCTTCGTGTTCAGGCGGTTTGCTGGGGTCTGGCCCAAGAGGTGAGTGATTGGTCCCGCTCACCGGACGGTGGATGGTGTTGTGCTGACGGGAATCGGGCTCCCGGAGTAACCGGGATTGAAGCCGTTTATTTGGCAATGTTGGTGGGCCTCAGGGATTATGTCGATAAGAACCGGTTTCCGGGGCTTATTGTGGGTATGTCCGGCGGCATTGATTCTGCCTTGTCTGCTGCAGTGGCAGTTGATGCCCTAGGTCCTAGTCGTGTGCGCTGCGTGCGTATGCCGTCACGTTATTCCTCCGACCACAGCCTAGAGGATGCTAGGTCCTGCGCAGAGTTGCTGTCTGTAGCCTGCGATACCATTCCTATCGAGGAAGCGCACCGGGCATTCGAGTCCATGCTTGCCGAACAGTTCTCTGGGCACGATGCAAATGAGGCGGAAGAGAATATTCAGGCGAGAGTTCGAGGTTTGATCCTAATGGCCCTTTCCAATAAATGGGGTCATATGGTTCTAACCACCGGCAATAAGTCAGAAATGTCCGTGGGATATGCTACTTTGTATGGTGACATGTGTGGTGGTTTTTCCGTTCTTAAAGATGTTTATAAAACAGCTGTTTACCAGCTAGCGGAATGGAGAAATCGGTTCTGGCTTGATGGTTTTAAGGGTCCGTCTGGCCTCGTAATTCCAGAAAATATCATTACCAAGGAACCGTCCGCCGAGTTGCGGCCAAACCAGAGGGACCAGGACAGCCTGCCAGCCTATGATCAACTAGATGATATCTTGCAGAGCCTCGTCGAGGATGAGCTTAGTATTGAGGAGATATGCGCGCGAGGTCATGATGTGGAAATCGTGACTCGAATTCGCCGATTGCTCTATATAGCGGAGTATAAGCGTCGGCAAGGCCCCCCGGGGGTGAAAATTACTCGGCGGGCCTTTGGGCGTGACCGTCGCTATCCAATTACTAATGGGTTTTTAGGTGCAGAATGAGCGGCTTGGCCGGCACATGATACTGCATCTGTACAACACGCTACATCGTGCAAAAATGGAGTTCGTGCCACTAGATGAGGAACACGTGCGCGTTTATGTATGTGGTCCAACTGTCTATGACGACATCCACGTGGGAAATGCTCGTCCTATTATTGTCTTTGACGTGCTGTATCGCCTACTGCAGGAGATGTATCCCCGTGTCACCTACGTTCGAAATATTACTGATGTTGACGATAAAATTATGGACCGCGCTGCCGGCAGGGGTGAAGGGATTAACGATCTCACCGAGCGTACGATCCTGCAGTTCCATAAGGACGTGGAGGCCCTCGGAAATTTGAAACCGAGTATTGAACCACGCGCGACAGATCACATCGATGATATGATAAGAATGATTGATGTGCTGATTTCACAAAGATTTGCCTACATGGCTGAGAAGCATGTCTTATTTCACGTCCCGACATTGGCAGATTATGGACGATTGTCAGGCCGCAATCGTGGCGAACTAGTTGCTGGCGCACGTGTTGAGATTGCTCCTTACAAGAAGGATCCAGCTGATTTCGTTCTCTGGAAGCCGTCCACTGAAAAACAAGTGGGTTGGGAATCACCATGGGGCCGTGGTCGACCGGGCTGGCATATTGAATGCTCTGCGATGAGCACCAAATATTTTGGACCAGACTTTGACATTCATGGTGGCGGTGAGGATTTGATTTTTCCGCACCACGAAAATGAACTTGCACAGTGTCGATGTGCTCACCCCGATTCTTCCTTTGTTCAATACTGGCTGCATAACGGTTACCTTCAATCTGAAGGTCAAAAGATGTCAAAATCGACTGGCAATTTCTACACTGTCAAAGAAATTCTTGGGGAGGGAGAAAGAGAAAAAATGTGGCGCGGGGAGTCGATCCGCCTGATGATGCTTGGAACTCACTATCGTCGATCACTAGACTTTACTAAAAAGGGTTTGGAGGATGCAAAACGAAAATTAGACCGGTGGTATCGGGTGCTTGGTGATTTCAAACCTGAGGTCGTATCTCCCAATGAAGAAGTAATGGAAGCATTATGCGACGATCTTAATACACCGAGAACGCTGGCAATTATGGACGCTCTTTGCAGTCGAATTTCGGCTGGAAGGGAGGAAGCATCAGAGGCGAGGGGATCTTTGTACGCTGGAGCAAGAGTACTCGGCTTACTGCAATACGACAACGAGGCATGGTTCCAGGGCGTCATGTCCACCGATGCTTATGAGGAGGGCGACGGTATCGAGTCCTTGATAGCGCAGCGTCTTGCGGCTCGCCAGGAACGGAATTTTGATGCTGCTGATTCAATTCGCAATACCCTTTTACACCGAGGTGTGGTTTTAGAGGATAAGCCGGATGGTACGACTATCTGGCGGCGTACGACGTAGTGGCGCAAGTCTTTTGGTTGTTGTGGGAGCGCGAGTCTGAAGTCTAATGTCTGATAACTCTACGATTGAGAATCTTGGCGCTCCAAACTGTGACTCCAGAAACAGCATGCGCGGCCCAACGGTCGTGCTCATCGAACCACAGTTGGGTGAGAACATCGGTACTACTGCGCGTGCAATGTTTAATTTTGGGCTCGGAGATTTGCGTTTGGTCCGCCCCAGAAAGGGCTGGAAAAACGACCAGGCATTTGCGGCGGCTTCCGGAGCAGATGTCCTTTTGTCGCAAGTACAGATTTTTGATCGCACCCAAGAAGCGATCTCTGATTTGCATAAAGTTTATGCTACGACGGGTCGCCCGCGCGACATGACCCAGGATCTCATATTACCTGCTGATGCAGGGCGGGCGATGCGCGTGAGCGACATATCAGGAGAACTGTCGGGTGTATTATTTGGTCCTGAAAGAAGTGGGCTAACAAACAACGATTTGACTTTTGCCGATGCGGTAATTTCTATTCCTGCCAATCCAAATTTCAAATCGTTGAATTTGGCTATGGCTGTGTTGTTAATAGCTTACGAGTGGTTTTCTGGCATCGATGCTGATTTTGATCACACAACGGTGGCTGGCAATAGGTCCGCAACCAAGGAGGAACTACAGGGTTTTTTTGATCACCTTGAGGGAGCGCTTGACGATTGCGGCTTTCTCCGAGTCCAGGAAAAGCGCCCCCACATGATACGCAACATTCGCAATATATTTCAGAGAGCGCATCTGAGTGAACAAGAGGTTCGTACCCTTCGAGGAGTAATCTCGGGGCTCGTTAACCACCCCTCAGACGGATCGTAGTGTGCCTATAGTGGTTGACTGACCAAGCTCTGTCCGTATAGTGCGCCACGCTGTTGGACGGCAAGCGAACGTCGCCCAGCTAAACATTTGGAGTATTTATGAGCAAAAGAACAAGCTCAAAGCATAAGATTGACCGTCGGCTTTCCGTCAATTTATGGGGTAGGCCAAAAAGCCCGTTCAACAAACGAGACTATCCCCCTGGTCAGCATGGTCAACGTCGCCGTAAAGTATCGGATTTTGGCACCCAGCTGAGGGCCAAGCAGAAGCTTCGTGGTTATTACGGCAATATTAACGAAAGACAATTTCGACGCATTTATGCAGAAGCAGTTCAGGCTAAAGGTGATACTAGTGAGCATCTGATCGGGCTGTTGGAGAGACGTTTAGATATTATCGTGTATAGGATGTTATTTGTGCCAACCGTATTTGCGGCACGTCAATTGATCAATCACGGCCACGTTATGGTAAATGGAAAAAGGGTAAATATTCCCAGTTACCGGGCTAAGGAGGGTGATGAAGTCGAGATCCGCCAAAAATCCAAACAACACCCGATAGTACTTGAATCCGTACAGACTCCGGAACGTGATGTGCCAGACTACATCGAAACAGATTTTGAAAAGCTAAAGGGGACATTCGTGCGTATTCCGATGTTGACGGATGTGCCATATCCGGTTCAGATGGAACCCAATTTGGTCATTGAATATTATTCTCGCTAAACACTAGTTCTTAGGTCCAAAAAAGCCGCCCAACGAGGCGGCTTTTTATTGCCAAAGCAGTTGGTATTTTGAATTGATGCTACGCTTCTTCGAGCTCAATTCCTTTGTTCTCGAATAACTCGGCTAACTCACCTGATTCATACATTTCTCGAACAATGTCACTGCCGCCGACAAATTCGCCGCTCACGTAGAGTTGCGGTATCGTGGGCCACTCGCTGTATTGTTTGATGCCCTCTCGGATCGGAGGTTCGTTTAGTACGTCAACACTCTTAAACTTTACACCCAAATGGGTCAGTACTTGCACGACCATCGCTGAAAATCCGCACTGAGGAAAAATTGGTGTACCCTTCATGAACAGTACCACTGGGTGATCGTTGATCTCCTGTTCAATACGCTCCACGGCTCCATTGTCTTGTTTCGTTTCCATATGACACGCTCCTGTTTCGGGCCCGCTTATTACGAATCCTCTGGGACTGAGGTTTGAAGTGCTAGCGCGTGCAACTGCCCACCCATTGCTCCCTTGAGAGCTTGATACACCAATTGGTGCTGTTGTACACGGCTTTTCCCTTTAAAAGATTGTGAGGTCACGTAGGCAGCGTAATGATCACCATCTCCTCGCAGGTCCTCGATACGGACTTGCGCATCCGGTATTGCTTCCCGAATCAGATGTTCAATCTCCGCTGCGTCCATGGACATAAGTCATTCCCTTCGGGAGATCATAAGTCAATCAGTTGCAGTATAGGATGCAAACCAACGCTCATGCATACGAGTTAATTCAGATACCGATATGGCATCGGTCGAGTTAAGAGTCAACGTATCACCGCCAACGACACCTATGACCTTGGCTGGTACTTTGGCTGTACGTGCCTCCTGTAGGATCTGGGCAAGAGATGTAGAGGTGGTTGAGACTAGATAACGTCCTTGATCCTCTCCGAATAGCTCGGACGCTTCGTTCCCAAGATCGAGATCTACCCCTCGTTGACCTGCAAGGCACATTTCGGCAACGGCAGTGAGGAGCCCTCCGTCGGAAATATCGTGGCATGCCGTGACAATTCCGGAGGTGATAAGGGCGCGTACTAAATCACCATTCCGGCGTTCAACCTCAAGGTTGATCGGAGGTGGAAAGCCTGCATCCATTCCGAGCAAGTGCCTAGAGTAAAGTGATTGTCCTAAGTGGAAGGATCGCTCACCAAGCAGTAGTAGGTGTTCACATTTCGGGCCGAGAGCTAAAGTTACTGCGTGGCGCCAGTCTTCAAGTAAACCAACTCCACCAATCTGCGGGGTAGGCGGGATATTGGATTCTTCAGTCTCATTGTAAAACGAAACATTTCCAGAAACGACCGGGAAATCTAGCTCGCTACAAGCTTCCGATATTCCTTCAATCGCCCGAACGAACTGGCCCATTACTTCGGCTTTCTCAGGGTTTCCGAAGTTAAGACAATCTGTGATCGCTAATGGGCGCGCACCCACCGCCGTTAAATTGCGCCAACATTCTACAACAGCCTGCGCCCCCCCTTGGTTTGGGTCCGCCTCGCAGTAACGTGGCGTGCAGTCCGCACTAATTGCCACCGCTTTCTGGGTTCCATGAATCCTGACTACGGCCGCATCCGCACCAGGACCAACTACAGTATCGGCCATAACTGTGTGATCATATTGTTCCCAAATCCATTTTCGCGAACAAAGGTCCGGACTTGCCAAGAGAGAGCACAGCACCTCGATTGGCGCGGCCTTTGGAATCGGAGGTAACGTTGGGGGGGCGGGTGGTTCGGACCATGGACGCTGGTAGTCGAGGCCTTCCGCCAGTGGCTTAACGGGCACATCCGCGACGACTTTTCCTTTGCTTCTTAAAAGCATACGCCCGGTATTTGTGACCCGTCCGATGACAGAAAAATTTAACTCCCATTTATCGAACACTTTTCGGGCCTGATCCTCTGCTCCGGGTCGCAATACCATTAACATTCGCTCTTGGCTTTCCGAAAGCATCAGCTCGTGGGGTCTCATGCCCTTCTCTCTGCAAGGTACTTCGTCAAGATCGAGTTCGATACCACCTTCTCCCTTCGCAGCCATTTCGATTGCTGAGGAAGTTAGGCCGGCTGCGCCCATATCCTGGATTCCTGTGATCGCATTGGTCGCCATTAATTCTAAACAGGCTTCGAGTAATAATTTTTCGGTAAACGGGTCCCCAACCTGCACAGTAGGGCGTTTTTCGTCCGACTTTGCATCGAAGGACGCCGAAGCCATCGTTGCGCCATGGATGCCGTCGCGCCCCGTCTTGGATCCGACATAGACAACTGGGCTGGCGACACCGCTTGCTTTTGCGTAGAAAATCCTGGTCGAATCCGTTATTCCAACTGTCATAGCATTGACCAAAATGTTGCCGTTATAACGAGCGTCGAAAGTGCACTCGCCAGCGACCGTTGGAACCCCGATGCAATTTCCATAGCCCCCAATTCCTGCTATTACACCCTCAAGTAAATATCGAGTTCTGGGGTGGTTTGGATCACCAAATCGTAGGGAATTGAGTGAAGCAAAAGGACGAGCGCCCATTGTAAAAATGTCGCGCAGAATACCACCTACGCCAGTTGCAGCGCCTTGGTAGGGTTCTATGTAGGAAGGGTGGTTGTGGCTCTCCATTTTAAACACTAGGGCTTGTCTGTCTCCAATGTCGACTACTCCAGCGTTCTCGCCTGGTCCACAAATCACCCACGGAGCAGTCGTGGGCAAGGTTTTAAGCCAGCGCCGTGATGACTTGTAAGAGCAGTGCTCACTCCACATGGCAGAGAACACACTGAGTTCCGTGAAGTTGGGAGGACGGCCCAGTAATTGGTGTACGCGCTCGAATTCATCGGTTGTTAGGCCCATCTCGGCAGCCACGTCAGATGAGATCTCGGTCATGATAAATGCCGAACTAAAGATTCAAACAATTGCTGTCCATCGGTAGAAATATGTGCTGGATCCGCCGCCCGTTCAGGATGTGGCATCATCCCAAGAACGCGACGGGAGCTGTCGAGTATTCCGGCAATTGATTCAACAGATCCGTTCGGTGAACCTCCTTCAGAAATTACACCATCTTTTGTGCAATAACGGAAGACAACCCTATCTTCTGCCTCAAGTTTCGCCACGGTATCTGTGCTGGCGAAGTAATTTCCTTCGTTGTGGGCGATAGGCATGGCAACGACGCCTTTAAGGGCGAATTCTGCAGTAAAAAGCGAGTCTTTTGTTTCAACCTTGAGATTTACCACTCTACAAAGAAATTTGAGATATTTGTTGCGCATTAGAGTGCCAGGCAGCAGTCCTCGTTCTGTTAACACCTGAAATCCATTGCAGATCCCAAGTACAGCTACACCTTTTGAAGCTGCGGCCACCACGGCATCCATTATCGGTGAATGAGCTGCCATGGCGCCAGCTCGTAAATAATCGCCGTATGAGAATCCGCCTGGCACGGCGATCAAATCAACGTGTGGAAGCACTCTTTCTCCATGCCAAACCATTTCAACCCTTACTCCGGAACAGTTTCGCAATGAAACCGCGACGTCTCGGTCGCAATTCGAACCTGGAAAAACGATGACTGCAGCTCTCATACTGAGTTTGCTAGTCCGGTTAGGGGGCTACATTTCATTCGTCAAGATCAATCGAATAATCTTCGATCACGGTATTGGCTAGCAATTTTTTGCACATTTCTTCGAGTTCGGCGCGCGCTCGCTTCGGATCTGATTCGCTGAGTTGGAACTCTAGGACTTTTCCCTGCCTGATTTCTTCAACTCCCCGGAATCCCAGCCTGGTCAACGCCTGCTCAGTCGCTTTTCCCTGGGGGTCCAGCACACCACGCTTTAAAGTTATATAAACTTTTGCCTTCAACTTTGGGCTATTGGATTGTGTCCGGACCCTGCAAATCACGTGGTCCACTTTCCGGAAGAATGCCGAGTCTACGAGCAACTTCCTGATAGGCTTCTTCAACCCGATCGAGGTCACGTCGAAAACGATCCTTGTCTAGTTTTTCATTGGTTTTGACATCCCAAAGTCGACAATTATCTGGGCTGATTTCATCGGCCAGAACGACACGGACTTCTTCACCTTCATAAAGTCGACCATACTCGAGTTTAAAATCGATTAGCTTGATACCTAGGGCAAAGAAAAGACCAGTTAGGAAGTCATTAATTCGAATCGACATCGACAGCATTTCGTCTAGTTCTTGGGGTGTCGCCCATCCAAATGCCGTGATGTGCTCTTCCAAAACCATTGGGTCTCCCAGTTCGTCAGACTTATAATAGTATTCAACTATAGAGCGGGGCAGCGGTGATCCTTCGGCAAGGCCAAACCGGTCTGAAAAGGAGCCAGCAGCAACATTTCGAACGACAATCTCAATCGGGATAATCTCGACCTGTTTAACTAATTGTTCGCGCATGTTGAGGCGACGGACGAAGTGAGTGGGGATCCCGATCTCGCCAAGACGGGTCATCAGATATTCTGAGATACGGTTATTCAGGACGCCTTTCCCAGTGATGGTTCCCTGCTTTTTATTATTGAAGGCAGTGGCATCGTCCTTGAAATACTGAACTAAAGTGCCAGGCTCAGGTCCCTCAAATAGGACCTTTGCTTTGCCCTCGTATATCTGTCTGCGCCGCGACATGGGTGCTTCTTTCGCGAGGGTATCCATTGTATAGGTCAAGACCACTATCGCTATGGTTCCAACTACCAGCTACGATAGCCCGTTACTACCCCCTATGTGGGCTTCATACAACGGAACGCAAGTAGCTCCAAAGTGGAATCGCTATTTATTTAGGTATCCTTATTTTTCAATATTTTGGTGAGCCAACAATCCCTTGGTTTTGAGAAAGACCAGCGGATTGTCGGCGCTTGGGACCACGAGACGACAGCACGCGCAACAAATCGGCTGGACGGTTCATTACATTTTTGTCGCCACCCTGCCTTGTCCTGGATATTATTTTACAGAGATGATGACGCGACCAGAGTGAACAACCGGGTTATGCGGTATGTGGTTGTGATCAGCCAGCAATAACTGCAGAGTATGGTTTCCTGGGCCCAACTCCAACGTAACCTCAGTCTGCCCGCCACCAAAGTGTCGATAATTATCGTCGGCGGGAACCGGTTCATCAAACGGTGGCAGTGGAGCGTCAATGATCAAGTGGTGATGACCCGTATTGGCCTGTTCCGTGCCTGCTGGTGCCACATCCATGCCCTTTATACCAAACTTAATTGTCACCGGTGATGACACTCGTTCTCCATCTTTTGGAGAAATGATATAGACTTTTGCGCCCTCATTTGAGGCGGAGCGATGACCGTCTGCTAGGGTAGCGGCCGACCCGGCAAATCCGGCGACGGCTAATATGGCTAGAAACATGGTTGTGCGTGTCCACATGTTGTTCTCCTGTTTTGCGGTGTCCTTATTATGTCCGCATTATCACAATCTCTGAGTGAAGCGTCCAGAACCCAATGACTCGGCAATTAAACGGCAGCTTTTCTGTCTGTAGTCCCCGGTTTAAGCGGGATTGGCCAGTAATCCTCTGAATCTGGATGGCACGATGCGAAATTCCATATCGGGGATTTATCTTTTTCTGCCGCAGCCGGTAATGCGATCAGCGAGCTGGATGAGGTGCCAAAACCAAAGTCTGTGACTATATTCATCGATTCGGTCGGCCCATCTTTACTATCGTGGAAGCGACTAGCCAGCAGGTCCTTCCAACCTGACCAATTATTGGTATTGGGATCGGGTTCAGCAGATTGGCAAAAGCGAGGTAGAAAGTTGCGGATGCGAGGTGAGGTCTCATCGTTTAGATCATGGGCTGTCAGCATTGATATGCCCGCTGAAACTGCTCGCACCTCTATCGCGTTAACCTTTTGGTCATCACGGTGCGCAATCCAAAAAGCATCGCGATTGTCTGCAACCAGTAGGTTGAACGGGCGATAGGAGCGGCCGTCTATCCCGGCAAGAGCTTCGACAGCGAGGCTAGCATCAGCATGTTCGAGCGCTTCGAGTACCAATTCGCCCCTTGTGCGTTTTCTTTTTTCTGGACCTAAGGCACCGGTTCGGTTTAATACGCCACAGATTACACCATGGTCATTAAGTCCAAGCCAGCTACCGCCGGCTTTTCGGTCGAAACCTCCTGTGGTGGCAGGGCGATCAGGCCAATGTCGGGCTGGTGCTTCCCAGGCGCGAGCCAGCATTTCGTCGCGATTGGCTGCGACCAAAAGCGGCCAAGGATGGTTTGGTCGGCGTAATATTACCAAAGTACACATGAAGTGCAGTGTTCCATTTCTAAATCGAGTTGTCATTAAACGTTAGAATTATCGTTATTGGGACGTGGTATCATCTCCCTAGCTGTTACATGATGGTACCGTTTTGCTCGAGCACCAAAAGGTGTTCTAAACGAGGAGGCCATATGGCTATTTTAGGAGATCGGGAACGTGATTTTGAAAAACGCTTCCAACACGATGAGGAGCTCCGTTTTAAAGCGAATGCGCGGAGAAATAAAATGTTGGGTCTGTGGGCAGCTGACAAACTAGGTTTATCAGGTGCGGAAGCAGAGGCCTATGCAAAAGAAGTAGTTATCTCGGATTTTGAAGAACCTGGAGACGACGACGTGTTACGCAAAGTATCTTCAGATTTTGAGGCAAAGGGGATTGCGATTGATGCCGCTAAAGTTAGGCACGAAATGGAGCGACTGATGCCAATTGCCAAGCAGGAAATAATGAGCGGCTGAAATGGCTCGTTTTGGTGGAGTGATTCAGCAATTTAACTATTTTTGAAATACTCGCGCAAAAATCTCATCGGTAAATCTGAGGTTATTTTTGGTTTCAAAAATTTCCTTCAGTCGCGACGCGCTAATTTGGGACGTGATATCTTGGTCCTTAATAAGGCGTTCAAAAAATGTACCTCCACTCCGCCAAACTTCCATCGCATTTCGCTGAACGATTCTATACGCATCTTCTCGGGAAAGCCCGGCCTGGGTCAAAGCTAGGAGAACTCTCTGCGAATGAATTAGTCCACCTAGTTGATCCAAATTCTTGCCCATTGTATCAGGATATACCAGTAGTTTATCAATTACTCCGCTCATTCGCGATAACGCAAAATCTAGGGTAATCGTCGCGTCGGGACCAATTACACGCTCTACGGAAGAGTGTGAGATGTCCCGTTCATGCCAAAGCGCGATATTTTCTAGGGCTGGCTGCACTGTCGCGCGGACTATGCGCGCGAGACCGGTAAGGTTCTCGGTCAGTACTGGATTACGCTTATGGGGCATAGCTGAAGAACCTTTTTGGCCAGGTTCAAAAAACTCTTCTGCTTCCCGAACTTCGGTCCGTTGAAGATGTCGTATTTCTGTCGCTAGGCGTTCCACCGAGCCCGCTATAACGCCAAGTGTAGCAAAAAACATAGCATGGCGATCACGTGGCATTACTTGCGTCGAAATAGTTTCGGGTGAGAGTCCAAGCTTTTTTGCCACATGAGACTCGACTGCTGGATCTACAGTAGAGTACGTGCCAACCGCACCGGAAATAGCACAAACGGCTATTTCTTGGCGGGCCAGGCGCAGGCGCGACCGGGCGCGATCAAATTCTGCGTATGCATAAGCTAGTTTCAGGCCAAATGTGGTTGGTTCCGCATGAATTCCATGGCTGCGTCCAACACACTCCGTATCTTTAAACTCGTGGGCGCGACGATCCAGTACTGTGCATACGGACTCAAGCCCTGCCAATAAAATGTCAGCGGCGCGTGTGAGCTGGACTGCGAAAGCAGTATCAAGTACGTCCGAGGAGGTTAAGCCTTGGTGGACGAAACGTGCCTCCGAACCAACGTATTCCGAAAGGTTTGTCAGAAAGGCAATTACGTCATGTTGTAACTCACGCTCAAGTGTATTGATCTTATCTATTTCAAATTTCCCGCGTTCCAGAAGTGCTTGCGCAACGCCGGACGGGATGACTCCCAGTTTTTCCTGGGCTTCGCAGGCATAACGCTCTATATCCAACCAAATCTCGAAGCGTGTTTTCGGCTCCCAGACTAGGACCATTTCAGGGCGGCTGTAACGAGGAATCATGCTTAGTCTCGTATAAGTCTAGTTGCTATATATAACCTCGCTGGAGTATAGGGGCCCTTTGGCTGGCTAGCCAGCGCGCTACTACGTTTAAAATATAACTCGCAGCCTATAGAATTCCTTATATTTCCTGAAAGAGTAAATCCGCGATGGAAAGTTTTTGGTTAGAAAGTGAGGCTGCCGAAACTGTTGAAAAATACGCTGAGCAAGGCGTAGGGGCTGACGTTGCGCTTCGGGTCTATAGTTGTAGGTTGCTTGGCAGTGTTCCTCAGCTGGTGCTGCATGGGGGCGGCAACGCATCCGTGAAAACAAGAATGGCCGATTTTCTTGGAAAAATAAACGAGGTTATTTGCGTCAAAGGTTCCGGTTGGGATATGGCTACGATCGAGCCAGCCGGCTTGCCCGCAGTACGCCTCGGGCCTATCCAATCAGTCGCTGAACTAGATGCTTTGAGTGATGAGGATATGGTTAATGTTCAGCGATCTAATCTATTAGATATCAGTTCGCCAAACCCATCCGTGGAGACGTTACTTCATGCTTTTTTGCCGCACAAATTCGTCGACCACACCCATGCAAACGCGGTTTTAGCGCTGACGAATCAAACCAATGGGGTTTCAATTTGCTCTGAGCTTTACGGTAAAACTGTAGGTCTGGTCCCGTACATAATGCCCGGTTTTTCACTCGCGAAGAAGGGGCTGGAGGTGTATCGCGCAAACCCGGAGTGCGAGGGACTTATCTTGATGAAACACGGCATATTTTCATTTGGTGAGACTGCGCGTGAGTCATATGAGCGGATGATTAAATTAGTCTCTCTAGCTGAGAATAGGTTAGGAAAGGGGCTCGGTAGGTTGGGCGTTGCATCCGAGTCTAGGGCGCTGGCACGCCCGGCGGAAATAGCACCGATTTTGCGAGGGATGTGCGCGCCGTCACGTGTTGATGGTGATTGTCAGCGCATGATAGCAACGTATCGGACTACCGAAGAAATAAAGGCGTATGTGGAGGGCGAGGAACTTTCGCGTTACAGCCAGGCTGGTCCAGTGACGCCTGATCACGTTATCCGAACGAAACCAAAACCCCTCATTGCGCCGCCGCCCGAAGATGGGAGACTTGAACCCTGGACGTCTGAGGTTGAGGCGAGACTGGCCCTGTACCAAAAGGAATATCGAGCGTATTTTGATAGACATAACAGACGTCTTAAAACGCCCAAGATTGCGTTAGATCCAATGCCCCGGGTAGTACTGGTTGGGGGTCTAGGGTTGTTTGGGCTTGGAGGCTCCCTCGGAGCCGCATCTATCGCAGCAGACTTAGCGGAAACCACGGTTTCTGTAGTAGCTGCCTCTGAACGTTTAGGAAAATTCGAGAGTATTGGCGAATCTGACATATTTGATATGGAGTACTGGTCACTAGAGCAAGCCAAACTTGGTAAGACCAAAGTTCTCCCGCTTGATGGCCGAATAGTTGCGATTACTGGAGGAGCAGGAGCCATAGGTTCTGCGACGGCAGCTGCATTCAGGGGGGAAGGTGCCGAAGTCGCTCTGCTTGATATCAATCAGGGGGAGGTATTGACCACTGCAGATCAGATAGGTGGTTTCGGTATATCCTGTGACGTAACACAACGTGATCAGGTAGAGTCAGCCTTTGAGCAAATTTGCGAAAAATATGGTGGTGTGGATATCTTAGTGTCCAATGCCGGTAGGGCTTGGGACGGCAGAATCGGGGAAGTCGCGGACAATGTTCTTCGGGAAAGTTTCGAGCTCAATTTTTTTTCCCATCAGAATGTTGCGCAGGTTGCAGTTAGAATTATGCGTTTGCAGGGCAAAGGCGGCGTGCTTCTGTTCAATGCCTCTAAACAGGCAGTGAATCCGGGTGCGAACTTTGGACCTTATGGCCTGCCCAAGGCGGCGACACTCTTTTTATCGCGCCAATACGCAATTGATTATGGCGCCGACGGTATTCGGTCGAACGCAGTCAACGCCGATCGAATTCGTTCTGGGCTTATGACAGAAGACGTGATCACTGCACGGGCCATGGCTCGGGGCGTAAGTGCTGATCTGTACATGGCGGGAAATCTTTTGCAGACGGAAGTTGATGCTAGAGACGTCGCAAGGGCCTTCGTTTCTTTGGCACACGCAACCAAAACTACTGGTGCTGTTTTGACCGTTGACGGTGGTAATATTGCCGCGGCCCTGCGGTGAGGTAACTGAATAGTGAAGGGAAAAAACATCAGCGGCTTTTGGGGTGGACACTGGGCCAGAGATTTGTAGTGCTCTCGCGGAGCATGTGGACCCCAATCATTTGCTGTGAGTTCTTCATTGGAACCACGGTGCTTGAGATTTAGAGAGGTAGAGTCGTATGACAAAGGAAGTGGAATTCTTGTTCGATGTCGGGAGCCCGACGGCTTATCTTGCCTATACTCAACTGCCGGCGATTGCTGAAAAAGCCCGAGCCAATATTATTTGGGTTCCGATTCTATTGGGCGGTTTATTCAAAGCAGTTGGTAATCAAAGTCCAGCCCTTTTGGCACCCAAATCCGCATGGATGGCATCAGATCTGCCCCGCTTCGCACGTCGTTACAATGTGCCGTATCAGCCGAACAAATACTTTCCAATCAATACTCTTGCACTGATGCGCGGTGCAGTAGCAGCTGACGAAGATGGTTTTCTTCAAGAATATCTCGCTGCCGTATTTCCGGCTATGTGGGCCCAATCTAGAAAAATGGATGATCCGGAAGTCGTAAGTGACACATTGATCACAGGCGGAATAGATCCAGAACAGTTGTTTGCTCGAATTGGTGATCAAGCAGTGAAAGACAAGTTGAAAATGAATACCGAACGTGCTGCCGAACGTGGTGCCTTTGGTGCGCCCACGTTCTTTGTAGGGGGGAATATGTTTTTTGGTCAGGACCGTTTGGATTTTGTTTCGGAATCATTGACAACATGACGGTGTAAAGGGCCACAATAGTAAGCCTTCCAAGATCCCGGTTGGTGGTTTTTACGTCTACCGGTAAGGCGGACGGTCTAGTCCGCTGGGTGAGCTGGTAAAAATTTCGTAGCCGTTTGCTGTAACCCCTATTGTGTGTTCGAATTGCGCGGACA
>PTKD01000080.1 GCA_002938115.1 Alphaproteobacteria bacterium MarineAlpha9_Bin7
TCTAATGGACGGAGGTTCCTATCCAGGGGCCTTTTAGGTGTGGATGAATAGATATACGCTAATTGCACTTTGTCTCAGAGAAAGCTAGGAATGTGTTTGCATTATTGTCCGAAGCTGCACAACGTAAAGATTAAATTCGGAATAGACCAAGAACAAGCAGCGTAACGGGTTCGAGTTTATGAATGTAAAGAAAACTGATACTTCAAACGTATCGAAGTTCTCGTCGGGAGAAGTGAAAGGCGGATCTTCCGTGAACAGTCGTGCCCGGCGTTACATAAATCGTGAGCTCTCGTGGCTTTCATTCAACGACCGTGTTTTGTCGGAATGTTACAATGAACGACACCCTTTACTTGAGCGCGTCCGATTTCTTTCTATTTCTGGGAGCAATTTAGATGAATTTTATATGGTGCGTGTCGCCGGTCTAAAGGCCCAAGTTAATGCTGGGATAACGGACTTGAGCCAGGATGGTCTGACGCCAGCACAACAGTTGAATGCAGTGAAACATTCTTCCGACGAGCTACGGCGGAAACAGAGTGACATCTGGAAAATTTTGCGATCAGAACTCGGTAGGCAGAATGTTGAGGTGGTTCCTGGGGAGAATCTTCGTGAAGTTGATCGTGGGTGGCTTGACCAATATTTTAAGAAGTTTGTTTTCCCAGTATTGACGCCTTTGGCGATTGATCCGGCGCATCCTTTTCCTTTCGTTCCGAATCTTGGTTTTGCTTTGGCTTTGCAATTGCACCGTAAAGGAGACGGTGAATTGTTGCGTGCGCATGTGCCGTTACCGAAACAAGTTGACCGGTTCATACGTCTACCCGGTCCGGCGGCACGTTATGTTGCCCTGGAGACATGTGTCCGACTATGTATCCATCATTTGTTCCCAGATTTTGAGATTCGTGGCACCGGGTTATTCCGGGTGATTCGCGATAGCGAAATAGAAATTGAAGACGAAGCAGAGGATCTCGTGTTGTCATTTGAGGCGGCTTTGCGCGAGCGACGCCGTGGAAATGTGGTACGACTTGAGATCAGTTCCGATATGCCCTCAGAGCTTCAGGCACTAGTTGTTGATGAATTGGATGCGAAGGCAGGAGATGTGGTGGAGGTTCGTGGGTTGCTGGGCCTCCATCAGTTGGATCAATTGATTGAGTGTGGGAGGGAGGATCTTCAATTTCCACCACATACAGCCCGATTTCCCGAGAGAGTCCGCGAGTTTGGGGACGATTGCTTTGCAGCCATTCGCGAGAAGGACATTATTGTCCATCATCCGTATGAGAGTTTCGATGTAGTTGTACAGTTTTTGGAGCAGGCCGCTTCAGATCCACAGGTTATTGCGATTAAGCAAACTCTGTATCGGACCACGCCTGATTCCCCAATCATTAAAGCATTGGTAGCTGCGGCAGAGGCTGGAAAATCGGTGACAGCCCTAATTGAATTGAAGGCGAGGTTTGATGAAGAGGCAAATTTGCGGTTGTCTCGTGTAATGGAACGGGTGGGTATTCAGGTCGTATACGGTTTCATGAATCTCAAGACGCATGCGAAAGTGTCGTATGTTGTTCGGAAAGAAAACGGGGTTCTTGTAAAATACACGCATTTTGGGACCGGTAATTACCATCCTGTTACCACCAAGATCTACACAGATTTGTCTTTTTTTACATGTGATCCTGCTATCTCCGATGATGCCGCTTTGGCGTTTAATTTTCTTACAGGGTACGGCGAATCGCCTAAATTTTCTAAACTGACGTTTGCACCGGCTGGCCTCCGTCTCGAAATAAATAGGTTGATTGAAGAAGAAATTGCGCACGCGAAGTCCGGACGGCCAGCTGCCATTTGGGCAAAAATGAATTCTCTAGTTGATGCGGAGTTGATTGAGGCTCTCTACAGAGCTAGCGGGCATGGAGTGCAAATTGATTTGGTGGTGCGTGGAGTTTGCTGCATATATGCCGGCGTCCCCGGAATGTCTGAAAATATCCGAGTAAAAAGCATCATCGGACGTTTTCTAGAGCATATGCGGATTTGGGCATTTGGAAACGGCGTTGGCCTTCCCCATACGTCGGCCAAGGTATATATTTCATCTGCCGACTGGATGCCGCGTAATTTTGATAGACGCTGCGAGGTAATGGTTCCTATAGAGAACGCCACTGTGCACGAACAAGTCCTTCAGCAAATTCTTGTCGCAAATCTAAAGGACGAAACGCAAAGTTGGCATATGCGCCAGGACGGAAGTTACGAGCGTTCTAACGCCGTGACCGGTGCGTTTTGTGCGCACGATTATTTCATGACCAATCCAAGTTTGTCGGGGCGCGGTTCTGCACTGGAGCGTTACGGTGGGCCTGCTCAGCTGCTCATTTCTACAAAAAAATGATTTGGCGGTAATAGAGTTTGGTTTGGGACACACGTGGTTAGTTAAATTGCTCCGATTATTATGATTCCCACAACATTAGCCCAAATCGATACCACGAAGGTAATGCGCAATACTGCGCGGCGGTATGCGGTCATTGATGTCGGATCAAACTCCATTAGGTTGGTCATATTTGACCGATTGAGTCGTGGCCTGAGTGTGATGTTTAATGAAAAAGTTCTATGTGGCCTCGGGTCAGATTTGACTCTAACAAGTAGGTTGACCCCAAAGGGAATCGACCAGGCATTAGACAACCTCACCCGTTTCAATGAATTAATTAAAGCGATGGAAGTGGAGGTGCTAGATGCCGTAGCGACGGCAGCGGTTCGAGATGCCAAGGACGGAGCGTTATTCGTCAAACGCGTAGCACAAGAGTGCAACCTACAACTCCGCGTTTTGTCTGGAGATGAGGAATGTCGATACACCGCGTTGGGTGTGCTTGCGTCGGTTCCCGAGGCCGACGGGATGGTGGGGGATCTCGGCGGTGGTAGTCTAGAACTGGTTCGTATCTCGGGAGACGACGTTAGCGATACTTTGACCTTGCCTTTAGGTCCTCTTCGGCTTGTGTCGAGGAACGCAGAAAAACAGAGTGATGTATCGTGCGATATAGAGCGTATTTTGGCTAAGGCCAGAATTTTCCAAAACCACTCAGCCGGGACATTTTATTTGGTAGGCGGTAACTGGCGCTCACTTGCGCGCCTACACATGTCTCAGGTCAACTACCCGCTCCGGGTGGTTCATCGCTATACGATGGGATACGAGGACATACACAGCTTCACTGAACTGGTCGCTAAGCAAAGTCCCACGTCGCTAATTGGTATTAGTGGTATAGCTGAGAAACGGCTAGACTCGCTTCCAGTGGCTGCCAAGGTACTTTTGGCATTGTTGCAAAGGCTCCGGCCGCGTGAAGTGGTGTTTTGTGGCACTGGCCTCCGTGAAGGTTTGGCATACGCGAGGCTTGATGCTCGTGAACGAGCTCAAGATCCCTTAATTTCTGTATGTACGGATTTGGCGCGCCGGATTTCCCGATTCCCAAATCACGGCGCCGAACTCGCGGCTTGGATTGGCTTAATGTTTCCGGACGAAACGGCTCAAGAAATGCGACTACGACGCGCGGCCTGTCTATTAAGCGATATTGCTTGGCGTGTTCATCCGGACTACCGCGCTGAATATGCTTTAATGGAGGCGTTGTGGCTTCAGGGGCCTCTCGATCACGCCGACCGAGCGTTCCTTGGGCTTGCGACCATGTACCGCTATAGCTCTAGGAAGGCTCCAAAACTAGCTGCTCAAGTAAAACATTTGCTTGAACCTAAGTCGGTTGATCAGGCCCGTGCGGTGGGCTTGGCCGCACGGGTTGGGGAAACTTTGTGCGGTGGCGTCCCAGGTCTTTTGAGTCGTTTTACTTTAGCGCGGGAAGACGATCACCTGATACTTAGACATGCGGCGGGAGATTTTCGCATGATTGGTCATGTTGTACGGGCACGATTCCGTGCTTTGGCGAAACATCTTTCCCTAAAAGATTCCATCGAAGTGAATGATTCATAGGGATTTTTGGTCGGGTTTTTTGCAGTTGAGTGTCATTGGACCCCTCAAACTCAAGGTACAGTTCATTCCGCACTAGAATCAGACAGTTTTGGGTTTCGATATATGAGATTCAGTTATGGAAATTGTGCCATCCTTCACCGAGAGTGCAAGAGTTCCATTTTTAAGTTTGAGAGCATCGCACCCAAAAATATCATATCTCCAACCGGCCAATGCTGGCACCGTATTCACGCCAGCAGCGATTTCAACTAAGTCCGATGCGGTCGCAACCAGTTTTTGCGCCACTCCATGTTTTTCACCGCGTGCCTTAAGTAACACTTTTAGTAAGTCTACCACCGACGCCGATGCGGTAGCAGTTGCCGTTCGTGCCGGAGGCTTTGGGCATTCTTCGTTCTCTACAGAAATTCCTCGTGCTACCCCTTTAAGCAAATCAGAGCCAAGTCTCCCTCTTGCGGCACCTTCTGAGAAGCCGCGTATGCGGGCTAACTGTGCGTGTGTCTTCGGGTGGGAGGACGCAATTTCTAAAAGTGATTGATCTCGTACAATACGTTGGCGAGGTACGTCTTTCTGGCGTGCCCAATTCTCCCGTACGGCTGTGATTTCTCGCAATATTGCCAGTGTGCGTGGTCTGGCATTACGCGTTTTGACTTTCCGCCATGCATCCATTGGGTCTAGGTCGTAGACTTCAGTTCTGCATAGGGCTGACATCTCTTCACTTACCCAGCTTCCTCGTCCGGTCCTAATAAGCTGCTCCTGGAGTGAGTAGTATATTTTTGGAAGATGCGTGACGTCTGCCAGCGCATATTCCAACTGCCTCGTTTGTAGAGGTCGAGTCGACCAATCCGAGAACTGAAATGATTTATCGATTCGAGTGTTGGCGAGCTTGCGCGCCAATGTTTCATAACTTGCTGCTTCCCCAAAACCACATACCATCGCAGCAATCTGCGTATCAAATATTGGCCTAGGCGCTGTGCCGGTCAAATAAAAGAAAATCTCTACGTCCTGACGCGCCGCGTGCATTACCTTCGGTACCTTTTCGTTGTTCATTAAATCGAAAAGTGGCACGAGATTGATATCAGAAATTAACGGGTCGACCGCAAACGCATTTCCTTTTGAGTCGGCAAGCTGAATTAGACACAGTCGTGGCCAGTAGGTTCCCTCGCGCATGAACTCAGTATCAATGCAAACGAAGGACTCCTGAGCCAGAGTATTGCACATGTCCTTGAGCGAACGGCTATCGGAGATCAGGGTCATAGTTAATAATGTATCGAGATCGCATTTTCAGAGTTGTCAACCGCATATTTACGAGAGCCTCCCATTTCTCTCTTACTAAAGAATCTTAGGTGTTTGAGGTCTATCAACCACAGTTTAAAGCGGTTGCACTGAGACTAGAGAACTATGCTTTACCGTTCGCATCTGATTTTGTAGAGGTTTCCCAAACTCGGGCACCTCAATTTCAAACCAGTCACCATCCTCGGTCTGTACATCATTCGCAAAACTGAGCGCGCCCGCCCCAAAAAAATGAATATGCACGTCTCCAGGACGACAAAAAAGGTCATACTTAAAATGATGATGCTCGAGATTCGCGATGCTGTGCGACATATTTTCCTCTCCGCTTAACATCTCGCCATTCCAAATTGTTTGGTTTCCACGTCGCACTCGGATTACGCCTTGTACTGAATTGGGTAGAGGTCCCAGACGCAGTTCGGGTCCGAGGGCGCATGGCCGAAGTTTTGAATGGGCAAGGTAAAGATAGTTTTGTTTTTCCGTTACATGATCGGAAAATTCGTTGGCCAGCGCAAACCCAAGTCTGTAGGGTTTTCGGTCATTTCCAATAATATAAATACCGGCAATCTCGGCTTCTTCGCCCCCATCTTTCGCAAACGATGGGTTAGTCAGTGTTCGGCCACAACCTACTAGTATCGAGCCATCACCTTTCCAAAACCACTCGGGTTGGACGCCAATATGCCCTGATTCCGGTTTGCCGCCCTCAATACCAAGCTTAAACATCTTCATAGAGTCTGTGAGAGTTTCACTCGCATCTTTTAATTTTGTGTGCATTTCATTTCTCGCCTGAGCGCTGCCCAAGTGCGAAAGGCCGGTCCCGGTCACTAAGCAGTGGGCGGGATCTGGGTGGTCAATTGGTGGTAAGATAAGTTGATCCGCTAGGAGTTGCTCATACGAAATGCGTTTGTCATCGAGACGATTTAGCACTAGTGATTCAAGGGAGACTTCTGCATCAGTTGCTTCTTTAGCCAGTTCATAGATACGTCCAACGCCGTTAATAATTTGGAGGTAATTTTCGGCTTGATCCGAAACACCGACCATCCTGTCGCCATCATGTGTCTCAAATTGTACAAGCCTCATTTAGTTCTCCTGAGTTCTGAGCCACTGACCATTATACTCTGCTCGCATTTTGAATGAAAAGCGAGGCCGCTCCATGAAAGTAGTATTGAAATGTTTAATAATTCTTGCACTGACGGCGCATGTCGGATCGCCTTCAGAAGCTAAAGTAGAAAGTTTGGAAATTTTAGAGCGGGTTCTGTTTGCGGAGGGGCATAATTTCGGCAGTTCCGGTGCTTATGAACGCATTCGAGGGCGGCTTCATTATGCGGTGGACCCTCACAACGTATCGAACGAGCTAGTTGCTGATCTCGTTCTGGCGCCGCGCGATTCTCGAGGCATGGTGAAATTTTCCGGCGATTTCATGCTTTTGCGGCCGGTCGAAGCTAAGCGCGGGAATCAAACCTTGCTTTACGAGGTAGGCAATCGAGGCAATACGGGGATGATAAGTTTTTTCAATGATGCTCCGCGCACCAATCGACCGATCTCTCGATCCGATGCTGGGAATGGTTTCTTGTTTCGCAAAGGATATGCACTTCTTTGGAGTGCATGGAACTGGGATGTCACCGACGGAAATTATCGCATGCAAATTGCTTTGCCATCGGCAACAAATCCCGGGCATCCGATAGTTGGCTCAATTGTTTCTGAAATTACTGTAAATGTTCCGAGCCTATGTGAGCCGTTTGCATGGGGGAATTCGAGGGGATACCCGCCCGCACCCGAATTGACAGAGATCGCGGCCCTGAGCGTGCGTGCTCATCAAACCGATTTTCGACGTCTCCTGCCTCGCAGTCTCTGGTCATTTGGTTGTGCCCCAAGGGGTTCTGAGGTTCCTGGCCCAACGCATTTGTACTTATCTGATTCGTTCAAGCCAGGGCTTTTGTACGAACTAGCCTATAAGGCCCAAAACCCTACTGTCGTCGGCTTGGGTCTAGCCGCAGTTCGAGATGCAATATCATTTTTCCGGTTTTTTGAATCCGACGACAAGGGTATTGCAAATCCTTTATGGGGAGAGACGGATAATGCTCTCGTGTTTGGAATTTCCCAGTCAGGCAGGGTTATTCAACACATGATTTATCAGGCCTTCAATATCGATGAGGCCCGGAGGATGATATTTGAGGGAGCGTTGGTTCACGTGGCCGGTGGCGGGAAAGGTAGTTTCAATCATCGATTTGCTCAAACTACCCGACACCCCAGTGCTCACGAAGACCATCAGTATCCGGCCGATTTTTTCCCGTTTGCGACCACCATGCAGGTTGACCCGGTTACGGGTGAAGTGGGTGACGTGTTGGCCCTTGCTAAGAAAAATGGTGCGGTTCCAAAGATTTTTTATACAAACACGTCGACAGAATATTGGGGACGGTCCGCTTCGTTGCTACATACCGATACACAGGGCACATCGGATATCGATTTAGATTCCAGAGCAAGGCACTATGTTTTTGCCGGCGCTCAGCATGGTGTATGGGCTTTTATGCATCGGGCATTTTATGAGAATTGCGTGAATCCATCGGATCAAAGACCATTGATGCGAGCTTTGTTGGGCCATTTAGATCGTTGGTCTGATGGAGGAGTCCTCCCGCCACAAAGTGCATATCCGCGTATTGTTGCAGATGAATTGGGAACAGTCGTTAGCTGGCGGAACAAGTTTCCGCTGGTACCTGGTCTGCGTTTACCAGACCGTAATCTCGCCCCGCCTCGATTAGATCATGGGGAGAGATGGGACAAAGGCATTGCAGATAATGTTCCGCCGCGATTTGGCCCTCCGTACGTGACATTGGTCCCTATGCCAGACGCCGATGGAGTTGATCTCGGAGGGTTGCGTTTGCCCGGAGTCGCCGTTCCCCTCGGCACCTATTTGGGCTGGAATTTACGGAGTGCAGAATTTGGTGCTCCAGAATATATTGGACGTTGGTCCGGTTCGTTTGTGCCATTCCCAACAAATGAATCGGAAAGAGTGGCAGTTGGCGACCCGCGCGTGTCGATTGAGGCGCGTTATGGCGACCGTACCAGTTATCTACACCAAGTTCGGAGTGCTTCGGAGGAATTGCACGCGCGGGGATTCCTCCTAAGAGAGGATCTGCAACGGATTTCGGACC
>PTKD01000081.1 GCA_002938115.1 Alphaproteobacteria bacterium MarineAlpha9_Bin7
AAGGTACCCGCCATAAAGATTGATCCCCACTGGCTGTGATTGAGGTCAAAAGTAGCTTCGACGCTTGGAGTGAAAAGCCCAATGAAGAATGTTTGGCCAAAACTTGAGGTGAAGGCCATTACGAAACCAAATATCAGAAACCATTTGTTCTTCAAAATAAAACGGACATATTCTTGAATTCGCAGGGTATTCATGGAGAACGCTATCTAACCCTCATCGATTGCAGTTTCTACGTATGCTGCAAGGAGCAATAATTCTCGTGGCTACCACAGATAACACTAAAAGAACGGGATTTGATTGATCGGCGCGTGACGCCGGTTACCTTGGTCGAATTTTGAATAAGCAGTGTTCGGCGCCATTTGCAGCACAAGATGCTTCGTATGAAACTAGAGAATAACATTGGCTTGAGGCCTGTCCTGCCCACTCTAAGGATCCCGCAAACCAACCCGAGTACATGTAACAAAGATTTCGACTACCATTGGTGCCACAATGTTCAACGAAGACCGAATGCTTTAAACGGATGTCGGCCGCACCGCTGCTCTCGTCAAGAGACATCACGGAGAATTGACCCCAGCCACGCTGAGAAATGCTATGGATATAGTGATGAAAGACATCGATCCCTGAAAGCCGTTGTGCCTCGGATTCTTTCTCACACCAGAACCATGCTGATTTATGGCCGGCCGCATAGAGCTGACGCGCATAAATCTCTTCAGTAAGTGCGGATTCTGCAGCAAAGTGGGCATTCACAAAAAAATGCCTTGGCATGTAGATCATGGGCAAACCGTTGGTAGACCAGATTCCCGTGTCCGGATCCACCGCGATGGGAATACTAGGATTTTCCATGACTGAATTCTCCTAATAATGTTAACGACAATGTAGCGGAGCGTTGCACCTTTCTTGATCTAATCAGAAGTATGAATACTTTAGGTGACTCATCGAAAATCATGGGTTACATGCGTCACGTTAAGGCGCCCTGACTACTGATGTTTCGGGTTGTTCGTTTTTGAAATAGCCAGCGCCTCTTCCTTCTTTAGCCAACGGGACTCTTCTTGCTTCATTTCTTTTTTTACATCTATTAGCTGTTCCGAAAGCGCAAGCATGCCGGACGTATCTCCTTCGTAGATTTCTGGGAGTGCAAGTTCCAATTCTAAGGAAGTAATCCGTTTTTTCAGAGTTTCCATTCGAATCTCTGTATCTTTTATGGATTTGCGTAAATCAGAAGTACGCTCTCTCTCTAGCGCTCTTTCCCGGCGTTGTTCCCTCCGGCCTGTGTATACTGTTCTGGTTGGAGGAGTGCCATTTTTTGGTTCACCATCGTATTTAGCGTGTTGGGTATTCAATAAGAGGTTACGATAATCTTCCACGTCGCCATCAAATGGCCGGCAGGTTCCTCTATCTATTAGCCAAAGGTGCTCGGCGACGAGGCCAATGATATACGGATCATGACTGACTATTATGACGGCACCTGGAAATTCAGTCAGCGCGTGTACTAAGGAATCTCGGGCATCCATGTCGAGATGGTTTGTCGGTTCGTCCAAAAGCAATAATTGTGGTGAACTGACACTCATCAAACAAAATAACAACCTGGATTTCTCCCCTCCAGAAAGAGAACTAATTTTGGTATGGACGTCGATGGATTCAAAACCAAACCTGGCCAATTGACCCCGCACCTTTTGATCGTTTTCATTGTGCATGGATCTCGATAGTGCTTGGTAAGGAGTTTCAGAATCATTCAATTCTTCCGTTTGATGTTGGGCGAAGTACCCAACCCGAAGATTATTGGAACGCGTCATTTTCCCATTTGTGGGGCGAAGTCGGCCGGACAATAGTTTTAAAAAGGTCGATTTTCCGTTTCCGTTGGCACCAAGTAGTGCAATCCGATCATCGGGATTGATTTCGAGATTCAATCCTGTCAACACTGTCATTCCGGTATAACCCGTAGCGGTATTTTCCATTGTTAAAATTGGTGGTGACAATTGATTCGGTTTCGGGAAACGAAATGAGATGGTTCGTTGCTCAACCGCATTGGAGATTGGTTCCATACGGGCTAAAACTTTGAGTCGGCTCTGTGCTTGGCGCGCTTTTGTAGCCTTGTATCGAAATCGATCCACGAAACTCTGAATATGAGCACGTTCTTTACTCTGTTTGTCACGGAGGAGTTTATCGTGCAATTTCTTTTCTTTGAGAGCTTCCTTAAAACGATCGTATCCACCGAGATACATGGTGAGTCGACCCCCATTCAAATAAAGAATGTGACTTACAGCACCGTTTAAAAGATCACGATCGTGGCTAATGATGATGAGTGTCCCAGGAAATCGGGCCAGGTACTCCTCTAACCAAATACTGGCTTCAAGATCCAGATGGTTTGTCGGCTCATCAAGTAAGAGAAGGTTTGGTTGCGCAAACAATGTGGCCGCCAATGCAACTCGCATGCGCCATCCACCAGAAAATTCACTGCAGCGACGCTGCTGTGCATCGTCGTCGAAACCAAGACCAGAAAGAATGGTAGCTGCTCGGGACCGTGCGGTGTGTGAATCAATATCAAAGAGACGCGTGTGTATCTCGGCAATACGTTGGGGGTCGGTCTCCACATTTGCGGCAAATTCGAGTGCTGAAAGTTCCTGATCTGCTGCCAAGACGGTATCAATGAGGCTATCCTCACCTCCTGGGGCCTCCTGTGCAACGTGACCTAGTCGAGCTCTTCCAGAGATATGGAGGCTGCCGCCGTCTGGTTCTAGTTCCCCGATAATAATTCGAAAGAGCGTTGTTTTCCCAGCGCCGTTCGCGCCGACAAGACCAACACGGTGTCCTTTTGGAATATGCGCGCTGGTACCTGAGAAGAGCTCCCGACCGCCGATGCGGTAGGTCAATTCCTTAATGTGTAGCATTCGGTCCGCAATCCAAATTACTAGGTCCGTATTTCTGTCATGATAAAAATCATGTACAAATTGAACAAAGAACACTTCTCAAACTAGGGTAAGCCAATCAGGCTATTTGTCCTAAGCAATGTTGGAGCAAAAAATGCTACGAAACACCACGGTGCTCATGATAACAACTGTGCTTGGTTTAGGCCTAGGCATTTTAATTAAACCAGTTAAGTCAGACGAAGTGTGGAACATGGCGACCGCTTGGGGTGGCGGCCCGTTTTTGGAAGAGGATGCGAAAGGTTTTGCGAAATTAGTGGAGACCCTCACCGATGGACGAATTCAAATTAATGTTTTCCCGGGCGGTATACTCGGTAGTCCCTTGAAGGTTTCCGATACGGTAAGATCCGGTGTGGTTCAGGCGGGTCACAGCTGGATGGGTTACGACTGGGGGATAGACAAAACCACATTGGTTTTTGGTGGCGGACCAGGCAATCTCAACCCGGAAGAGTTTATGATATGGTTGTACCAAGCTGGCGCGGCTGAATTATGGTTTGAATATCGCAAGGAAAAATTTGGCATCGCATCTATTCCATGTACGATTGCTCCCACCGAAATTTTTCTGCATTCAAAAAAGCGAGTTCAATCACTTGAGGACCTGAAGGGTCTTAAGCTACGTACATCTGGTTCTTGGGCTGAGATCGCAGGAAAATTAGGCGCCTCCACGGTAATCTTGCCAGGAGCAGAAGTATATCCGGCACTTGAGCGTGGTGTTGTCGATGCGATTGAATGGAGTTCGGCATCGGTCAATTTGCCGTCTGGATTTCACAAAATTGCCAAATACATAATCATGCCGGGCATCCATGCTCCGGCCGGACCGATAGAATGCGCGTTTAACCTTGATGCTTGGGAGCGTATCTCCGACAGGGACCGTGAAATGATAAAGTTGGCGGGCAAGCTTATGGTTTTAGATAGTTGGGCTCGTTACGCGTATAGAGATATTTCTGCTCTTGAGGAAATGCGGGAGGCTGGCAACGAATTTGTTTTACTCGATTCGGAGTTTATACGGGTGGCAGTTAAGGCGGCTGTAGAATGGGAAAATGAGGAGGCTTCGAAAAATGCTTGGTTCAAGAGAGCACTTGATCATCGCCGAGCGTTTCAGGAGGATATGAAAAACTGGCCTACCTTTCGATTTCCGATTGGCCAGCGTTAGTCTGAAGGTCAAATAGTCATGGCCATTTCCGACTGCTTATGAATCAGGGATCGTTTTCTTCAGCAGCACTTGTTGCAATTGATTGGGGCACAACCAATCGTCGCGGTTACCTTATTGACGGTCGTGGGAATGTACTCGATTCTCGAAATGATGAGCTAGGTCTTGTTAACATCCCAGATCGAAATTTCGAAGCTGCATTTGGATCTCTGACCGATCAGTGGATGACGGTCCATGGATCTCTGCCGGCTCTGTTGTCTGGCATGGTGGGCGCGTCTACTGGGTGGGTAGAGACTAAATATTGCGTACTACCAGCTGGTCTTGATCATTTAGCTGAAAATCTGCAGCCTGTAGATAAGGGGCGACCACTATGGATTGTCCCTGGCGTCATGACACGTGATGAAGAAAACATGCCCGACGTGATGCGCGGGGAAGAGACGCAAGCTATCTCTGCCGGAGTTTCGAACAAAAAGCTTTTAGTTGTTGCTCCCGGCACCCACAGTAAGTGGATTCAAGTAGAGAATGGACACATAGTTTGGTTCACAACGTTTATGACAGGCGACATGCATGCCGCAATTCTTGATCATACGGTCGTCTCACAGCTAAAGGATTTTGATGCTGTAGTTTCTCCCGAGATATTTTCTCTTGGTGTTAAAATCGGCTATGCACAAAACGAAAATCTTACTCACGTTCTATTCGGTGCTAGGACTAAAGTATTATTTGGCGATTTGGATCTTAAAGATGTTTCAGGATATTTATCTGGTTTGCTAATTGGTGCGGAGGTTGCCGGAGCGGTTTCTGTGTTGGGCGATTCCCTGCCAAATATTAGTCTCATTGGAAGCGAACATCTTTGCTCACTATATCGGACGGCCCTTCAAGTCTGCGGGATGGGCGTAAGTCATGAGGACATGGGCACAATCGGTGAGACTTATCTCAATATAGCCAAGCGGGCTGGAATTTTGGAGCAGTAGGATGAGCCACCTGAATTGGGAAGCTACGCTGGCACCTCTTCCTTTCGTAGCTATTTTGCGGGGTTTGCAACCCAAAAATGCAGAAAAGATCGTTGGACAACTGTGTGAATCCGGTTTTCGTGCTGTCGAAATTCCGTTTAATAGTCCTGATCCGCTGAAGAGTGTTGAGCTTGCTGTGCATAAATTTGGAGGAGATATTCTCATTGGCGGGGGAACTGTGCTGGAGGCGGGAAACGTGGAACGGATACACGATGTCGGTGGTCAATTTGTGGTGAGTCCGAATACGGATCATGCGGTTATTAAAGCTACCAAATCGTTGGACATGATAAGCATTCCCGGAGTGAGCAGCCCAACCGAGGCGTTTGCCGCACTCCAAGCCGGGGCGGACGTTCTAAAACTATTTCCTGCCGAGAATCTCCCACCGATAGTTGTGAAGGCTATGCGTGCTGTTCTTCCAAAAGAATCGTGGCTGATGCCGGTGGGAGGAATCAACCCCGCCGCGATACGGCCGTATCTAGAGGCTGGCGCCAATGGCTTCGGTCTTGGCTCTTCTCTTTTTGGGCCGGGCTCTACGTTGAATGAAATAGCAAAATCCGCAGACCTATTCATTTCCTCGTACAAAACCGCGACAACATAGGACTGTGCAAAATCAACGGTTGATTATTCGAGTCTAGAACGTTTCGATTGGAAATGGGTTGGCTGAAGGGACGCGGCATAGCTAGTTTGTTTGTTAGTACATTTAAATTGTAATCAACTTCAGATATTTGGAACTTTTATGAAAAATGACGCACGTATCCGGCCTCAGACTGGGGCGGAATGGGACCCGGAGATTCGCGATCTTTTTGAACGTATGGGCTATCAGACCGAGGAAGATCTGTACAATGTACTAAAGACTCTGGCCCACCACCCTAAAATGTTTAAACGTTGGCTTCCATTCGCCAATCACGTGCTTTTTAAATCAAGTCTCAGCCCACGAATTCGTGAAATTGTTATCTTGCGTACCGGTTGGTTATGTCATTCTGAATATGAATGGACCCAGCACGTACGTATTGGTCGCGAAGAGGCGGGTATGATTCGCGCGGATTTTAAAGCATTGGAGAAAGGATCCCAGGATTTACACTGGAATGCTCAGGAGCGGGCCGTGTTGCGTGCAGTAGAAGAGCTTACGAAGGATAAAAATGTTTCCGACGCTGTTTGGGAGGAGATGAGTCAATTTTTCACTCAAACACAGAGGATGGATATTGTGGCAACAGTCGGGAATTACACGTTAGTATCCATGATGCTCAATGCTTTTGGTGTCCAGCTGGACGATTGGTTGGAAAAGTATTCTGGCTTCCCGGCAAGGTAGGACTCAGAGATTCTTGTATCCGAAGTTTATAAATGCGAATTGAGCAACAACGGTACATGTTGAGTCTCTGACTTCAGGAAGGTTATCCAACAATTGCTCCAAATGGCAATAGGTGTGCGGAGGCTTATTGCGACATTAAGGGCATTAAGGCCTACAATAGAAGGTGGGTATCAAAAAGGGGAACGAAATGGACATCAATAGGTCGACAATCATTGGGGCTTTATTTGGTCTCGTCATCGGATTGGGTATTGGTGTGTTTTTTCTGTCGTCTAGTACAGAAACCACCGTCTTGGTAGGCGAGGGCGGCTCTAGGATTTCAAAGGAGGATGGGAGTGAGGCGGTTCGCTGGAAAATGGCAAGCAGTCTTGCAGGTACGCTGCCCGTCGTTGGCACAGGAGGGAAATATGTCGAAGAGCGAGTGCGAGTGCTGTCCGAGGGGAAAATAGAGCTTAAATTCTATGATCCAAACTCTTTAGTTCCGCCGTTGGAGGTTTTTGATGCGGTATCGGCAGGTTCAGTCAACGCAGGGTGGACAAATCCCGGATTCTGGGCTGGTAAAGTTCCCGCGCTGCAATTTTTTGCGGCTGTACCATTTGGCGCCAGGGCTGGTGAAACGTTGGCTTGGATGTATCACGGCGGCGGCTTGGAATTAATGCAAGAGATATACGCCCGTCATAATATTTATTCTATGCCTTGCTTCATCTCCGCGCCGGAAGGTTCTGGTTGGTTCAGGAAAGAGATCACTTCGGTTGAAGAACTGAAAGGACTGAAAATGCGATTTTTTGGTCTGGGCGCTAAGGTGATGGAAAAACTCGGAGTTTCGACACAACTGATAGCCCCTGGCGATATTTTCCCGGCACTTGAATTAGGAACAATAGACGCGGCAGAACTCTCTTTTCCGGCCATTGACCTTGATCTCGGCTTCTATGAGGTGGCAAAGCACTATTATTTTCCTGGATGGCATCAACCGACGACGTTGGGCGAGTTGATGATAAATCTAACTGATTGGAATAGCATTTCCTCAACGCACCAAGCGATCATTGAGTCTGTGTGTAAGGAGCAAATCACACGTTCCTTGGCTGAGAGTGAAGCCATACAGTTCAAGGCACTAAAAGAACTGCAATCCAAAGGGGTTGTTTTGCATCGTTGGAGCCCTGAAATTCTTGCCGAGTTTAAAGCAGCCTGGGAAGAAGTGGTAGTGGAAGAGGCAGCGAAGGACGCTGACTTTGCGCAAGTTTGGGAATCTCTTAAAAAGTTCCGCGAGGGCTATAAGGTATGGGGTGATTATGGCTATCTAGACTGAAGCCTAACCGGGACTCAATGGATGTAGGTAGAAAATTCCACGCTGACGGAGCAGTTTGCAAGAATTTGGGGCCTGTACTGGTGATCGTTTCGAATTTCTATGACTACCAAACCCAAAGTCGTTGAAAAATTTGATGTGATTGTGCTGGGCAGCGGCGCGGCCGGCATGACTGCGGCTGTGGTCGCTGCGACTGAAGGCCTTGATGTTTGCCTACTGGAAAAGGATACCCAGATAGGGGGAACGACGGCGTGGTCTGGTGGTCAGGTTTGGGTTCCGGGCACACGAGTTGCCAGAGAAATGGGACACAGCACGGACAGCCCTGAAGCAGTCCGTGCTTATCTGAGTGCACTTGTCACCGGCTCAGAAAGAGATCCTCGCATGGCTGCGTTTCTCGAGACGGCGCCTAAGGTGGTAGCCTATTTGACCCGGCATACCCAGGTATGCTTACGCCCAGTTCCGCACTATCCCGATTATTATCCTGATTGTACCGGAGCTACGGTATCGGGTCGCGTTCTGGAACCTGAATCATTTGATGCGTCGGCTTTGGGGAGTAAATTGAAATGGTTGAGGTTGCCTTTGCCGGAGTTCACACTATTCAACGACATGATGGTGGCTAGGGAAGATGTTCCCTGCTTTCGACAACCCTT